>CALEIW010000242.1 GCA_937876055.1 uncultured euryarchaeote | reverse complement strand
CTTCTTTCTTGCAAATCGTTCTGATATTCTCTACCTAAATCTGAGCCGTTTTCTGCAATCCATTCACTAAATCTGAACTCTCCTAACGGCTCTTCCTCAGATGCCACCAAGCCATTCATCAATCCACGAATCTCTGCTCTGGTAATCACTCTATCACGAAGGAATATTCCCATCATTTGCCCCGCTAACCAACCAATGATTGGAGGTATTGGAATAATCAATCTAGTCACTCCCATACTCTTTCCTATCAAGGATACAAATTCTCTGTAGGTAAATCGCTCAGGCCCGGCAATATCTCGAGTTATGTTTTCATCACTTGCTCCAAGTTCAATCGACACCCTTGCTACATCACGAATATGCACTGGCTGGATAGGATACTTGCCAAAACCAAATACTCCGAATATTGGGAATTTCCTCATTATCCAAGCGATATTATTGATCAGAACATTTCGGCCACCGCCAAAGAATACCGTTGGTCTGACGATGGCGTAGGATTGTCCGGATTCCCTAAGCAATCTCTCGGTCTCAACCTTTCCTGCAAAGTAAGTCCAACCTGGGGCTTGGTCAGGTTTTGCAACACTGAAATGGACTACTCTCCTAACTCCTGCTTCGCTAGCAGCATCAAACAATTTCTTGCAATTTTCAACAGCGATTCCATGGTCAAAATTCCGCTGATTATCGTTGTACCGAACCCAATATGTGTTGTAGAGTACATCTGCACCTTTCAGAGATTCAACCAATGATTCGTAATCATCGAAATTCAAAGGGTGAACTTCGACTGCACCATCGAATGGGTCATCCCTGGCGGCAGCATTGGTAAGGGTACGAACCTGTTTTCCTTCAGACAGGAGTTGCTTTGCTATCCATCTGCCACTATAACCGAAAGCTCCGGTTACCACGTGCAGTTCAGAAGACATTGTGTTTGGCCACACCGGTCTTTTCCTCAAGGATTTGGTGGAGATTCGACTTCCTCATATAGAATTGATATCGAATGATCTATGTCGATGTAATCTTGGCCACTATCATAACTAATTCTTAGGTCGTGAATTTCGTTTGTTATTCTGTGATGCACCTTCCAATTTGCGATTTCCCCCTCGTCAACAGTTGTTGGGCGAATCAAGCAGGCATCCTCTGCTTCATCGAAAAGACGCCAAGTGATTTCTACCTCTCTGCCGCCTCCCACATTATCGATTAGTTGTGGATTTTCTACATCTGAGTCGATGATTATCATCGAAGGATATGGCCCCCCATTCTTGGGAATTGAATCAATTTCAAGTGAAGTTGGCTCATTGGTTGTATCTTCATTCCATTCGATATTGAGTTCGATTCTTACTATAATTGTCAGGTTCTCTATTGATTCCATCTCGTCGACCGCAAATGCATCTAGATGGAAAATCCCGTGCTCAGAGAATTCGACCGAGACCGTTTGCGATGTGTCTGCGGGTACTAAAATCGGGCTTCGACCATCATTAGGATCAATTCCATAACTAACTAACTCATACTCTGAGATTGTTGTTGAAAAATCAAAATCTAGGATTACGTTGGATTTAGATTGTAAATCTCCATCAACGTATGTTTCAACAATCGTACCATTTGTAGATTGATAATTTACCATTAATTCAATACCGCTATTTTCTTCAGAACTGGAGAGGCATCCAACAGTCGCAGAGGACAGTAAGAATACCGCCAATATCACAACTGGGTTGATGCGCACGATTGAATCAAATCAATTTCAGATTTAACCGAAATGGTTTGGCGTTCTAATCCGAATCTTCCTCTACTTCTACTTCCATTACCTCATCAAGTGATGGAGGAGGTGGAATCTGAGCATTTGATTCACCTAGTGAAGATTCTTGCCTAGAATAGGCAATAGCTCCTAGAATTAACAAGAATGCAAGAGCGAATGCAATTCCAATTCCGCCTGAGAAAATTTCAGTTATTCCTTGCTTATCCATTGCATCGCAGATTCCATCATTGTCTGAATCTGTTGGCCAATCTCCATTGTCCATTGAATCCGTACCACAATTCTCTTCGTCTATATCGCTCCAATCATCGCCATCTCTGTCGATATCTATTGAATCGTCAATTCCATCACCATCGGTGTCTAACCAGCGATTAGCGTCGAGCGGGAAATCGTCTTCTGTATCCAGATATCCATCATTATCGTCATCCGTGTCCTCGGCTATTGAACCGGTTAATCCTGATTTGTGTTTGTCAGGGAGACCATCTCCATCGGTATCCAGTCCCATCGCTGGGTCCAAAGGCCAAGCATCCGATGTATCATCTACTCCATCTCCGTCGTCATCAGCATCTTCCTCCAAAGAAGTGGGACAATTTGAAATCACGAAAGAATCGGGACGGCCATCTCCGTCCGAATCAATGTGCGCGCATGCTTCGTTAGGGAAGTCGTCTTGATGATCTTTCCAATCATCATTGTCATCGTCATCGTCCTGATTATCTCCGATTCCGTCCATATCATTGTCTACCCATTCTTCGGAATTGTAGGGAAACGCGTCTTCAACGTCAAGATAGCCATCATCATCATCATCGTTGTCGAGATTATTGCAGATTTCATCGCCATCCGTATCGGTTGGCATTGAGGTTGGATCTATTGGTGAGTGAGAGCAAGCAATTTCTTCCGAATCTAGCCAACCGTCATTGTCGTCATCTAGGTCTTCCGTAATATCATTGCAGCCATCTGCGTCATTGTCGTTTGAGGCATCGCTTGTCCATCCTTGATCTCCTGCAGGACAATTGTCGAGTTCATCAACTACTCCATCTCTATCAAAATCTAGAATCATTACTCGGATTAAAGTGGCATTCTCAACGGAGTTGAAAGTATGTCCCGCCATTGTAATACTGCAATCATTCTCATTATCTTCACTGTAACAATTTGGTATCGACATTGCAATGTCACCGAAGTTGTTTTGCAATACTTGAGAAACAGGAGAAGCCGATCTAGTTGTAGAGTATACTCCTCGAATCCATTCACTGTTTCCTTCTTCATCGACCTTCAATGCCCAACCTATTCCATAAGAACGACCATTGTGTGATTTGCCTGCAACTTCAATTGTGCAAGGTGTGATCTGCCAACAACCTGAACCTGCAACTATAATTTCGCCATCTAGGCCAACCGAAGCTGAATGTATGTAAGAATCTCCAGTTTCATCAGAATCCCAAAGGCCCTCCCATTCCTGGTTTTGGTGATTGAAGATAGCCCACCAAGCATCAGAACTACCAGAGTTATTCACCCAATATCCTGTGACTGAAAAATTGCTAGAATAATGGTTTCCACCTACTAGTATTCTGTTATCATCAATAGGTACTGTAACTTGTACGTAATCAACACCAGCGCCTCCAATTTTCTCGTACCATTCATAACTCCCGTTAGCAGAATATTTTGCGACAAAACCATCTTGACTAGTGATTACGTCATTAGGAGACAGTCTGAATGAGCATGTGTCGAAGAATGAACCGTCGTGACAAACTGAACCAGTAACCAATACTCCGCCGTCTGATGATGCTACGATGCCCATCTGTTGTAGAGACCAATAACCGCCTCCAAGAGTATGATCCTCCGTGGAGCTTCCTAGAGTTTTGACCCAATCCAAAGAACCATCAGAGGTTAATTTGCCAATAAAAATATCAGAACCGCCTTTGGTCAAAGGGCCTTCGACCCCTTCAACTGAATTCAATCTACATCCCGAGCCAGTAGCATCCGCGCAAAATGTTCCCTGAAGGTAAATTTCACCGTTCGGGCCCTCGTCCAAACTGTGGATTAAATCATTTCCAGCAGACCAAAAAGCACGAGACCAGATTACCTCTCCTGAGGGATTCATTCTGAAAACAAATGCGTCCAAATTTCTCCCTGGTGCTTCGAGAAGCATACCATCCCCTTGGAAATAACATTCATTTGAAAGCCAACAAAAACCACCAGCGACTAAGATATCACCATTCTCTAGGACAATTATCTCATCGATTCTATCTCCATAACCGCTGTGGAAGAGATGGGCAGCAATTCTGTTTCCTTCATTGTCCATTACGGCAACATACGAAGGGGTAAAACTCAGTGTTGATTCGGTACCAGATTCAGAATTTAATTCACATTCAAAAGTGGTACTTATGTCAGTGCTTGAACGACCACATAATGACCCACCGTAATACAGATTTCCAGAGTCATCATAATCCATACCATTCACAGTCTCAGCAAACATTGAATCATCAACAAGATGCAAAGGATCCGGAACATCATTTGATGCCCTTACTTCTACTTGTTCTGGGTTTAATTGACCAGCTTCTTGAATCGCTGAAGAAAGTGACATCAGCAATAGAACGCTCACTGAAAGTATGACGGCAGTCTTACGCATGTTGTGAAATAAATTCTCTCGTATTTTATTTTCTCTAAAGCCGATTCACATTCAATTGAATAAAAATCAAAGTAGGACCTTTGGAGATGAGGCTAAAACTTCCTCGCTACATCCTTCTTCATACTGCTGGAAATTTTCTCTAAACATCTGTGCCAGAAGATTCGCTACATTGTCGTATCTTTGCTTGTCAGACCATGTCTCTCTAGGTTGGAGTATTTCCCTCGGTACACCTTCACATTCTAGAGGTACTGAGAAGCCGAAGCGCTCATCTTGGACGAATACTACATCTTCCAAATCGCCGCGTAGTGCTGCATTCAACAGAGCTCGAGTCCAGCGAATTTTGATTCGATTAGATTCGCCATATCCACCAGCTACCCAACCAGTGTTAATCAACCAGCAGTTGGCATTTTGTTGGCTAATTTTCTTCGAAAGCAAGTCAGCATAAATGCTAGGATGGCGGGGCATAAATGGTGCGCCAAAACAAGTTGAGAATGTTGCTTGAGGCTCAGTGACTCCAATTTCTGTTCCAGCAACCTTTGCCGTATATCCTGACATAAAGTGGTAAGCGGCTTGGTCTGGAGTTAATCGAGAAAGTGGAGGTAGAACTCCAAAGGCGTCACAGGTCAGGAAAACTACATTCTTTGGATGACCTGCTGTGGAATCTGCAGTTCTATTTTCTATGGCCTCGATAGGATATGATGCTCGAGTATTCTGAGTAAGGGTTCCATCATCAAAATCTGGAACTCCATTTGAATCAAGGATTACATTCTCCAAAATAGTTCCCTGCATTCTAGTTGTTGCATAGATCTCTGGTTCATCTTCCTTGGATAGGCCGATTAATTTGGCATAGCACCCACCTTCGAAATTGAATACGCCATCATCTGACCAACCATGTTCGTCATCACCAACTAATGCTCTGTGAGGGTCTGCGGAAAGAGTCGTCTTTCCTGTTCCAGATAATCCAAAGAATAACGCCGACTCTTCACCATCTGTGTTCGCCGAGCAATGCATTGGCATGATTCCTCTTTCAGGTAGAATGTGATTCATTATGGTGAAGATTGCTTTCTTGATTTCTCCCGCATAATGAGTTCCACCGATTATCACCAAACCTCGGTCTAAGGCCAATATCACGAAGACCCCTGAATTTACACCATCGTCTTCTGGGTCAGCCATTAGTTCTGGGGCGTGTAAAATTGTATATCTGGGAACGTGGTCATTCAATTCAGAAGGGTCACTGCGGACGAACATATTGTGGAAGAAGGCAGCGTGCCAAGCCTTCTCGGTAACTAGTCGGACAGGCATTGCATAATTTGTATCCGCGCCACAATGTGCGTCTTTGACGAATAATTGGTCTGCTGAGTCAAGGTGAGATTGCACCTTCTTGAGAAGATTCTCAAACACCCAGCGACTTGTTGGACGATTCACTTTACCCCACCAAACATGGTCTGCATATCCTGGTTCGTCTACGATGAATCGGTCATTTGGTGAACGTCCAGTGCGTTCTCCGGTGGTTGCGAGTAAGACACCGTGTGCTGTCATCTCTGCTTCACCACCCTTTACTGCAGTTTTGTGCAATTCATCCGAGGACAGATTCCAATGTACCGAGCCGCTAGGATTCAATCCGTGCTCCGACAAAGGGGTCGCTGAGACAGCGGTGTTGGACGAGCGCGAGGTGCTCTCCATGTATCACGCCTCAGATGTTTACCTTTCAACCATTACGGATAACCCGTTGAGATGATTTCTCTAAGATATTGAAATTCAACTACCTCTGACGGGGATGCGATTATCGCCGAATGCCGTTCCTCGCGAGCGCGTGAACGATGAGAAGGACGACCGCGTGATTCGCGAACGTCGATTCAAAATAGGTGCAAACCTAGACATTGGAGACCTAGGAATAGGTGAAAAATCCGAGGAAGTTACCGACTCAAATCTTCCCGATTCCGAAGCAAATGAGACCAAAGAAGTGGATGAGGCTCTAGGCGATGTCTTCGACCCCTTCAAAGAAACAACAGGCGACGAAGCAGGAGCGATAGCTTCTGACGGAACAGTGGCCAGTGCTCCCGAAGATGACATTGTGACCTCGATGGCAAAGGATGGGGAACGACGAGTAAATTGGTCACTTATGGTGTCGATGATATTCGTCTTTAGTGCCCTAAGTGTAGTTGCGGGAACAGCGTTCCCGCCAATGATTTCATTGGTATTATTGCTAATTCTAGCCGGTGTAGGATTTACTTTTGGAGAACGATGGGTACCTGACAAGAATCTGCACTTACTTGGCGTTTCTTGGGTCATAATTTCGATGAAGGTCCTCTACGGCCTCGCAATCGAACTAAATCGGTGGGAATTAGGTGGTTTCCTTCCCATTTCTGTAGAGGTTCTAGCGATTCTATTGTTATTGCTCGTTGCCCTAAACGTATTCATTGCTTATCGACATGATCACGATGCAATCGCAGCACAGGCGACTCTCGTTCTATTGGCTATTGGCTCTACTGCTGGCTCGATTGGAGGGGAAGTTGGAGTCGCGGTGATGATTCTATTGGCTACCTTGTTACTCCATGGTCTAGCGCTTCACAGAGGCTCTGGAAATCTCGCCGCGCTAGGAGTGGCGGCTTCGAATCTGTGGATAGGTATGCATGCAATTACAGGTGGATTTACTGCTGGTTCCTTGGTTATCGAACCTCTTGATACGCCACTAATTCTCTTCCTATTATTGATGCTCGTATCCGGAATTAACGCTGCTATGGCAGCGCGGTTTGCTCGAGAAGAAAACTGGTTCTCGGAGGGATTCAAGGCGGCAGGACTTGGTCAACCTGGACTTTGGGGAGTTTCGATTTCCTTGGGAATGATTGGAGCATTAATGGCTGTAGCATCAAGCCGAGAAGATTCTGGATATGCATTGGGAATGGTGACCTTCCTTGCTGGAGCATTTGGAGGTTCATATCTCGTTGTAAGAGGCGTTGAAAGAGTTAGAGTAACCATACCTCTATTGTCTGGGGCAACATTATTTTCTCTATTGCTAATCTTTGGAGATTCTACCGAAGCAGTATCATTTTTCGACCGTTACGAGACATTCACAATTTTCGCCGCTATTCTGACCGCATTTGTCATTTTGCGGGACCAAAATCACGTCACTGATCGCGTGTTATGGGTTGGTTCGGTTGGCATTCTAGTATTGTTAGTTGTACTAATTCCGGCAAAATCCGAAGCAAATGGAGGGGATGGAGGATTGGTTCTCCTAGGACTTCTAACCGCGCTCCACATAGGTACTGCAATTCTTGCAATAATGCGGCAGGCACCTTCTTTGGCTGGCGCTACAGTACTACTCCCTTGGACTTGGGTTTTATTGCAGGAATTTATGGTCGAATCATTCCGAACCGTGATTATAGCAAACGGTTGGACCGATCCTGGAAATCTCATTGACCTAGCCACAACGCCATTCGCAGCCTATCTCATCATCTCAGTAGTTCTGATGCTTATTGTGAATTTGCAGTTAGGGGAGACCGGAGTAAATCTCGCGGCAGGATTTCTTGGAATCACCGAAGTTTCAGCCTCTATTCGAGACTCGGGAGCATTACAATTGTGGGCGATTGGATTGTGGTTACCTATGGTCACCATAGTAGTCATGGCTCATGCAGGTGGTTTTACCGCAATTACCCTCTTGGCTGTGGTTTCAGTTGTCTCATTATCCCACTTAGGTGCCGAATTTGCTGGTAAAAGACTCGGTGGACCAATTGCACTCTTGGGGATAATTGCAGTCAGTGCTGCTGTACTTGGTTGGAGGCATGGATTAGAGGAAATGTGGATCATTCTCTTGCTTATTGCTACCGCCTCAATTCTCTATCGAGGAGACCCTGAGGACGAGCCGGTATTTACCAATGGAATGGCTCTAATGTCCCTTCCACTAATTATTGCAATATCCACCAAAGAACCTAGCCGTATTCTAGATTCTACTGATTCCATTCCCAATTTCGACTTATCATTAACTTCCGTTACTTGCACCGGTTTGGTGATGGCATTCTATCTTCCTCGAGCCGAGAAGATGGAAAAATTGCTCAAACCAGCGGCAGCTGCCCTTTGGTTGCTCGTGATTACAATCGGACTTTCTTTACAATTGGAAAATCAAACCTCTACCATGGCTGGCATCGGTTTGTTTGCACTAAGCGCATTATGGCTTGTTGCTCGAGGAGAAATTAGAGCTGAGCTGAAGACTTTATCCCAAAGAGAACAACTTTTGGCAATCGCAGGTCAAGACAACGCCAAAAAATTAAGTCTAGGAACTGGGCAATTAGACACCTATGATCCAAAAAGATTGGAACTAGAACAAAAGCGCAAGAAGAGGAGAGATCTTAACACAACGGAAGATGATTCTGAATTGTACACTACAGATGTTTCTCACAGACCAACAATTGTTCTCTTGGTCCTATTCCTAGTTCTCGGTTCTGTAATCGTATGGGGCCTGTTATTCTCCTCTTCTCCTTTCATTCTACTTATCGCAGGAATTTTCGCAACCGTTTTGGTTGCAATCGCTAGATTACGAACCAAACAACTCGACCTTGATTTGCCAACTGTGATGGGAATTGAAATGCCGATCGCATACTCAATTATTGGATTAATAGTTGCATTAATCTCAGGTCATTTGGGACCTGGAGCGAGCAATAAGGAACTACTAGACTTAGCAGTAGTGACAATCCTAATTCTACAATTTGTGATTATTTCTCTATACCAAAGGGATAACCTACTCGATAGGATACCGATTGCAATCGATTGGTTTGTTTTACCGCTAATTATTGGTAGAATTGCTGGAGCGCTTCTTGTCGAGTCCCTACCATTCCCATTTACCGTTGACCCATTCGATGGAGACCTGATTGGGTGGCAAATTCCTTGGTTGCTACTTGAGGCGTTGCTAATCTTTACAATCGCCATAGATGCGATGATAGATTCCCGAAGGGCTAGTGTAGGTCGTGAAACGCATTTGGGAAGTTCGGGAAGAGGTCTACGCGCCTTCGCATACGTGATGATGTCTTGGGGCCCTGCTGCAATTCTTGCAGTAGCTAATGCCATTTATTCTGGACGTAAACACCGACAAGTAGAGGCTGTAGGATTGTCAATAATTTGTCTCCCATTAGCACTCTTTTCCATGGGTACATTCATTCCACAAATTATCGAATATCTAGATTGGATTATTCTTGCTGGCGGATTTGTCATGCTTGGATTTGTGGCTGCATCCGTACCAATGAGAAATGGCCATTGGACAATGATGGCAGCCATTGATTGCCACATACTAATGTTCGCAGGACTTGCTATGGTGAATATTTGGATAATTTATCCAATCGCATTATTTGCCATATCAACGACCCTTTGGGTTGTTGGAATATTCCATTTGCGCCGCATTTTACGAATCTGGGGATTCGGGGACCTCATCCTTGGAGTTGCAGCATCTCTGCTAATGCTAGGCGCTGCTTCATCGATTGATGCAATTGGATTATTCCTTCTGTTAACTGTAGTCGGAGCCGAACTGGCTCTAGTGACTTGGTTAGGGCAAAGAAATCAAGAAGCATTGTTACAAGATTGATTTGGGACGGTATATCGCAACGGAATTAAGTTAATCACCCCACATTGGAAAAATCTGTTGCCAATAACTGACAATCGGCGTTTAGTAATTGATTTTGGAATCACCGATTAGTTGAGTTGCGTAGCACTAACCTTGATGACTGACGGGGTGTGGTCGAATACCGTGTCCCGCAGTTGGATCTCAGACACTCCCGATGAGGTTGAGCACCCAACTGTACCTATAGGCATCAATGAAATGGCGATTCCGAGGGCCGCAATTTTGCTATCATTGGCCACCGCCGCCCTACTAATCGGTTCAACAGTAGTTGTTGGCTACAGCGTCTACGTATTCGTCAAAGAGAATGAGGATGCGTTCTCCGTAACCGATCAAGATTTACTCAAGGACGATAACGATCGATGGTACTGGGAAGTAGACTTGTTATTCGACACCTGTGATTCTAGATTAGGCGATTGGGATTGGCCGGATCTTCTATCTGAACAAGACGATGTGTTCCTTTATCCCGGTGAATTACGCTGTGATTGGGAGCATCAAGGAGACGGCGATAGAGCCAGTGTTGCGATATACAATAGAGGTAACCAAACTCTAGATATTGTTCTCGAAATAACCGGTGGAGAGGTTGTCTTTGCCTCAGAAGGTGACACAATACTTACTGTGAATGAAATAGGAGTAAATGAAACTGCAATTGTCGAAATTCAGTTGAATAATGCAGTAACAGAGCACGATATACAGATTCAAGCATCACATCTTAATGTTCGAGAAGCGGAAGTACTTCTCGATGTCCATATCTTCGAAGGCTCTAATCCTAGAGATTTACATGCTACTGATGGAGATACTTTAGAGGTTCATTACAAGGTTTGGGATGCAGATACAGAACAGCTTCTTGACGAAGGCGATTTAATTGTCACCGCTGGCGATGATTCGAACTTCATTCAGGGATTTGGATGGTCGGCAATCGGCCTAGATATCGATGGAGATAGAGGTCTAATACCTGGTATTGATACAGGGACCACACACGTTACATTACTACCTCCACCAATTGCTTACGGAAACAGCGATGGTCATGAATTGCAAGAATCTTGGTTGCGATTTGAGTTGAAGGTCGATAGAGCAACCATTTGAGAACCACTAGACAGGAAAAGGACTTGAGTTCAACAAAGGAGCGGAGTGCATGAACGAGGAGCCAAACCACTACGCTCTGAACCCCTCATCGGACTTGGTGAAGAGGGCTTCGAAGGTTGTCAAGGCTGAATCCGCACGCAAGGGAGAACCGAAATTCCATATGACTGAAGATATGCGGCGATTGTCCACTCCTTGGTCTATTTCTAAAGTCAGAGCTGAACAAATTCAGGCTACCGACCTACCTGCAGGAGTAATCCTAGATGCAGCGGCTGGAAGCGGTGTGCAACTTATCGCATTAACCACCGGATTGAAGCGACCAGGGTTAGCAATAGAATTAGACCCGAATATAGGATTACTATGCGCTGCAAACATGCATATTACCGACGAAGGGTCTGACCTACAACGAACTATGGATCGCGTTCTGGTGGGAGATGGAACGGATGCAGAGAATGCGATCGTCGCCTACTGGAATAGCCTAAGGGAAGCAGGAACTAGGGCACATCCACCTATCGGTATGTTACATCTAGATCCTGCTAGGCCAAGAGATGCTCAGAGACATGAAATTGACGAGATGCAACCTGCACTTGGCCCGTTGCTAAAGGCCTGGGCTAATCATCTTGAAACAGGTCCTCGTGGTCCGGCGATTTTGCTTGATTTATCGCCTAGACTAAACGAGGACCAGCGGTCACTTGTTGATGCTACGATTGAGACCACTTTTCCCGGAATCCCAAGAACTTGGGAATACCTCAGTCAAGGTGGTGGCAGAATTGACCGACTATCGGTTTGGATAGGTTCTCTTTCCTCCAAAGAACCCTCTCGATGTATCAGAATGGGTAAGAAGAAAATTATGGCGTCGATAGAAGGTAAGGTGTCAGAATCAGAATTGGTTAGCATGAGCTCTCCTCCGCCGTATGGTGCATACCTGACCATTGTTGACCCGGCACTTGTTCAATCTGGGCTGCACGAGGCTTGGCTTGATAGGGCGATTCCGGAGAATTCAGGACATTCTTGGCTTAGATTGGAAGGTAGAAGACCTCTGCTAATAAGCACAGATCCACTGATTGAAGATAATGAAATCGATGCCTTCGTAATTGCAAGTGGAGAAATTGTCCAACACCGACTAACCCCCCCCGAACTTCACACAATAGAACAAACCGCCGCTTCCGCTGCTCGTAATGGCGTTGGCAAGGTTACCCTCAGATGCAGTCTCAATCCAGACGAGCATCCGACCCTACAACGTAGATTACACAAGGCGATGAAGGAATTTGAAGGCAAAAATGGATTCATGGTGGACCTAGATTTGGATAGAGGCAGTGGAAGTCATACCCTTTACATCGTTTGTAAGGAGCAGTGAGTCGATTAGCGATTTTATCGCCCCGTAGGGGCGTCCGTCTCCTTCAAATATGGACGGCAGGTCGGCGGGATGCCCTATGAGGGCCATCGGGCAACCGATGAACACGGGGGAACCGTACTATGGCAAAAGTGAATGAAGCAGAACTAGGAGAGGATTTCTCCTACATCCTGAGGCTTGCAGACTCTGATATCGATGGTCTTCGACCGATTGCACAAGGACTTACTTCGATTAACGGAGTTGGAAAGCGATCGGCCGGTCAGATTTGTCGCATGGCAGGAATCGATGGAAGTAAACTCGGAGGTCATCTGACCGAAGAAGAGCAAGACAGGATTCGAACAACAATTGACGAATATGCGTTGAACGTGCCTTGGTGGCTCGTCAACAGACAGCGAGATTTGCAGTCTAACGAAGACGCGCACATCATCGGAACAGAAGTCCGATTGACTCGAGACGATGATGTAGCACGATTAGCTGCAATCAAGACATACCGCGGAATACGCCACCGCAGCGGCCACAAGGTTCGCGGTCAGCGTCTTCGCAGTAATGGTCGCAGTGGTACCACACTCGGTGTGGAGAGGAAGAGTTGAGGTGGTGAAGTATGGGACATCCTAAGTTTGCACGACCTAAGACACAGACTCCAACACACCCTTGGAAGGCTGCTAGAATAGAGGAAGAACACGCCCTCAAGGACCAATTCGGCCTGAAGAAGGTTGGTGGAATGCGCGAGATTTGGCGAGAGAAATCAGCCCTACGACGCCACCGAAACCAAGCGATGAAACTCATTGGTAGAGTTGATTCCTCAGAAGGTCACTTTGCCCGAGAGAAAACCGACTTGGTCGATTCTCTTGTTCGTAAGGGGCTACTAGCCGAGGGATCGAGTGTTGACGATGTTCTGCAGATTACCGTAGAGCACATGCTTGCTCGAAGACTACAATCAGTTGTTTACTACCGTGGACTAGCGCCATCTATGCGCGCTGCTCGAAATATGATTGTCCATGGACACATCGCAATTGGTGAACAGAGGATGACCGTTCCTGGATACAAGATTCTCCGACAAGAGGAAGAATCCCTTCAGTATAGTGCAACATCGCCTTACCTAGATGAGAACCACCCCTTCCGTGTCGAGATGGAACAACTCAGAATGACTAGACAGACTGAGGAAGATGAACTCGAGGAAGTCGGCGGAGTTAGAGCAACAACTGACAATGATGAGTTTGTTCAACAAATTAAGGCTGATGCTGAGGAAGCGCCCACAGTCGAGGAAACAATTCCAGAAGAGGGAGGCGATGAGTGATGGGTCACAAGGCTGTTTTACACATTTTCAGTACGTACAACAACGTGCTAATTACCGCCACCGATCTTACCGGAGCAGAGACTTTGGCAAAGGTTTCTGGTGGGCAGGTTACCAAGAAGGGGAGCGATGCCGGTGGTCAGTTTGCAGCAACAAGGGCTGCTGAAAAGATTGCTGAAATGCTAGCCGAGAAAGAATTCGACCAAGTTATCGTCAAGTATCGAGGCGCTGGTGGAAACCGATCACACAGTGCACCTGGTGCTACTGCAGCTATCCGTGCATTGACTCGTGCAGGTGTACAAATCACTCGAATCGAAGATGTAACTCCTATCCCAACAAATGGGACGAAGCAAAAGGGCGGCCGAAGAGGCCGTAGGGTCTGAGGTGATTATGATGGTGAAAATAGAAGTTCTAGATATGGGAACAGAGAATGCTAAGCTCTTGATTAAAGATAGCGATCGTGCATTTGCAAACGCCCTTCGCCGAACTATGATGTCAGAAACTCCAAAGATGGCAATTGAGACTGTTCGCTTCCAGATGGGTTCATTTGACCTATGTCTATCTTGTGGACACCTCAATCCTGCTGCTGCAGCCCGTGAATCATCTGGAGGTTCAGGTTGCAATCAGTGTGAAAAGAAGTTGGCTCAAGAAGGCGTTGACTACACTGTTTGGGAAACCAACGGTGCGCTACCAGATGAGATGGTGGCTCAGCGCCTTGCAATGATTCCAATTCCAACCGACCACAAGATGTTCCATTACGAGGAAACCTGTCCTACTTGCAAGGATTTGGTCCCAGAAGACCGCGGATGTCCTACTTGTAACATGATATACACTTGCAAGGCATTTGGAACCGAAGAGGGAATGACCGTTACCGCAGGTGACATGATTTACTTGGGTGATCAAAGTCTTGAGATTCCAGAACACTACAGATCTATTCCAATTACTAAGTTGTACAAGGGACAGATGCTGGAATTCTACGCTACCGCAGTAATGGGTCGCGGAAGCCAGCATGCAAAGTGGTCACCTGTTTGCGGTGTTACTTTCGTACCAAGGCAAGTTGGAGTCTTGAATAACAAGACCAAAGCAAAAATTCTCTGGGATTTGAACCTCACAATCAATGCAAAGGATTTCGATAAAGATGGACGCCTCGAGGATATTGAAAAGGTTGAGACTCTCGCAAAGGAACTTCACCATGTTGGTGATGGAACAGAGATACAGACCGAATTCAAGGATGCAATCACAATCGAAGATGTACCTGGAGAGTTCATCTTTAACTTCGAAACAGATGGTTCAATGAGCCCACAAACTGCACTTGAGTTGGCTTCCTCATCTCTATCAGAGACATTCAGTTCTCTTGGAGACGACCTGAAAGCTGTTCTCTGATGCCGACGTAGCATTCTTGCAGTGCCTCGGAGATGAAGGCATATGACTGCGGTCTTGGGTAGAGGCACCTGCGGGGGCCACGTCACACTATTGTTCACAGTCGAAGACATGGATGAGGATCTCATTAAGCAAGGTAGTTTGGGCGCTGGGTTGTGCCTGAATGATGGAGCAGAAGCCATCGCTAGAGGGGAATTAGGTGATTATTCCCTAGAAGTAAAACTGCTAGATGGAAATGGAGATTCAAAGATTTTCCAGCAGGTATTAGACTTGCTTAGTGAGCAAATTTCGGCGATTTTAGACTATAGTTGGGAAATTGCGATTAGAAACAAATTACCATCCTCACAAGGATTTGGAATGTCGGCCGCCGGCGCAATTGCCGCCGCCTCTGCATTCCAAAGAGCACTTGGATTACCCCACGAGGAGAGTTTTCGGAGATCTCTTGCTATCGCTCATATGGTTGAGAGGCAGAATTCAACCGGGCTCGGAGATGTTACTGCACTAGCCGCTGGAGGAGTAGAGCGTAGATTGAGCCCAGGCTCTCCCTATTCGGGCCCTGATCTATTGAATGGACCTGGTCAATCCGAAGGTTGGACAGAATCGATTCCTGTAGTTTTGGCTTGGCGGGCAAACCCCGGAAGACATACATCGGAATATATTGACGATGATGGTTGGAAACAGTCGATTACAGAGGCCGGAAGAAAACAAATGGAAAAACTATCAGAGGGCTCTTGGAACAATTCTCGATGGGGCGAACTTCTCAACTCAGCAGAGGCATTTTCAAAACAATCTGGGCTAAGTGATGATGCATCTCGTTCTGAATTGGTAGAGAAAGGAAAAAATGTCTCACTGAGAGCCGGTTTGGAAACAGATACATCGGTTTTGTTGTGTATGTTAGGAGAAAGTATTGCCATTGTTCCGCGAGATCTTTCAAAGGAGATTTCCCTAGAGAATTTATTGTCGGAATTAACCGAAGAAGGGTTGGATGTTACTCTAACTCAACTCGGGCCACTATCATGAATGTGAGCCGCCAGCTCGCTTTTCGTGGAACTCGTCAAGTGGAGTCAAATCTAGAGGGCTAGCGTCGAGTAAAATTGCACCTCTTTGAACTAAGGAACCAGTAAATCCGTGTCTATACACGATTGCTCCCTGGCCATATTCGTTGACATATCTGTTAACCTGTTTCTGAGTCTTCTTTCGAGGGAATCTTAGGTCCGCCCCATAGAAGTGCTTTGCATCAATCCAGGCACAAGGAACTCCATTGATTCTGACATCATCAAGCAACAGCAGGTCGGGAGTAACTACCGCTCGGCCTTCCGCTTCCTTCTGCTCTCGAAGTAAATCCTCTTGCCTTCGAAAACGGATTCCGAGATTATCGAAATATGCACATAAAATATCTTCAAACACTTCAGCAGCAGTTTGTGTATCCGATTGGTTGACTGAACTTACTTTGTCTGCATCTTCAGCTTTGGAAAATTCCTCTTGGTCACGTTTGTTCATTCTGTCTGGATTTTTCAGAGTCTCTTTGATTCGATTCTTTGACCACCCCCGGCCGCTTAATATCGCCCTGAATGTATTGACTGGAGGTGCATCAAATCGTTGAGAAAGAGTCAGTACTCCCTCGCCCTTATCGTATCGTCTTCGTAATTGGTTTGCATTTCGCATCAAGCGTCCGTGTGAATGTACACTCTTTTCTTGATTCAAGGCACCGCGAAGCGAAAGTGCCTGTTCTATGGTTATTGGAAGATGGTCTATTTGACCTCTAATTTCGTCGACTCTTTCTTCGGGAAGGAAGCCGAATTCCCCTGGTTTACAGACAATGTTGCCTACTTTCTTTTGGATATTTTTTGGAACTGCATTAGTTCTCCACTTCAATTGTCTTTCTCTTGGAGGAGGGTCTATTGATTCCGGTATTCCCATCGGAGGTGGTGACTGATTGAACCGAGCTAAGGCTTGCTCAACAGCATCGGGATCACCTTGCGACCATGGCCTAGAATCGGCACCATTAGTCGGCTTCCTTCGAGACCGACGCCTTCTGCGGCGGCCTCCACCTTCTTTTTTCTCGCTCAACGGGACTTGCGAGATGTCGGACGTCCATGAACCCTCGCGCTAAAGAAGCCCGATTTCAAATCATGAATTTCTGGAATTTCTGTTTCGATTACGAGCATATAGGTCGTAAGCAAAATTACGTATTGGGCTCGGAACGAACCAAATGATTGCCCCAAAATTATAGGGGAAACCAAGGCCAAGAAGAATGCGAATCACTGCTGAAGATTGAGCATACCATTTACCAGATTCATCGATTAGAAACACTGAGTCAAGTTCTCTCATTTTTTCTGGGAGATTGCTTAGAACTTCTTCACCCTCGGTGGTCTCTTGGGCCACAACCGAGAATCTATTTGATGAATCTCGCTTGTTGATGAAAGCAGCCCAGCCAGTACAAACCGGGCAATATCCATCGATTAGAACGGTGTACTGAGAGCCCATAACCAACACTCTCAGACAAAGGCGACACCAGGCTCCAATGGGAAAGCGAAGCGTGCCTTTCCTCCAATATCTTCACCTTCGCCGACCGGATATGCGACAACCGATTTGACCTCCAACACAGTCGCAATAAAGTCAGAAGCCGAATTGATTATTTCACTTTCATCGAGTCCACTCGAAACTAATTCTTTCTCACCTTCGGCCCAAGTGTGTATTCGGCCTCTTTTCTTCTTCGATCCCATGGTCAAGGCCATCCATGTTTGGAATATTTCTCCCCTCAAGGACTCATTCTCAAAAATTGGCATAGACTTCAGATGATCTTGGCCTTTTGCTTTGAAATCAAAATCTTCGTTCGCCAAATTTACCGCTTCACGCGATAACTCAACCTTCCAAGATGGCGCGGTTTGAATTACAACTCCTGAAATTTCCGCATCAGAGTGACGTTCTGCTAGCCCCCTTAGGTTACGGGCCGATTCAATTACTCCACGTAGGTAAGATTCTCTAGCAAGGATACTAGCATCATTTTCCTCACCCGAGTAGAACTTCATTTCATGTGTCGCCAACATATCGGATGCTTCACCCATCGAAAGTTCTGACCAGAATTCTTCTGCTATATGCGGAGTTGCTGGCGCCAACATTGGTGCCCATCCGCGAAGGTATTGGCGCGCAGTGTCTCTATTTGCACCTCCTCTTCGCAAATACCAATGCCAATCAGACAACATCTCAAAGTGACTTGCCATGACTCCTTCTCGAAGGCTTACAGCTTCCATACACTCTCGCCAACGATTCTGATTGACCCTAAGGCGAGCCAGTAACCAGGAATCCATCGGACCGGGGGAGTCAGAAAGGGAAATTCCGTGATTGAAGGCATCGATTATTGAACAAACTTGCTTATGATTTGCAATTACAGCATTGTCTGACCAATCCATTCCAGCCTCTGGGTTGGCACCGAAGAGAATGAACAGACGGACTGTGTCAGCACCGAATCGGTCCACCATTTCTCCTGGGCTTACGGTATTGCCGAGACTCTTGCTCATCTTGGCGGAACGTGAGCCCAATCCTTGTCCACAATTGGGGCAATCTCCTCCGAAATTATCTATGTGATACTCGGTATTACAATCTACACAGAATGGCGCGGGTGCGTTGAGCATACCCTGACAGACTAAGCGCCCGAATGGCTCGCTGACCTCATTCATACCTAGATCGCGAGTAGCCTTTGTGAAGAATCTGGCATAGAGAAGATGCATGACGGCGTGTTCAATACCCCCAATGTACAAGTCAACCCCTCCATTCATCCAGTAATCTACTGCTTCACGATCGAATGGTGCTGAGTCATTTGATGAATCGACGAATCTCATAAAGTACCAAGATGAATCATAAAATGTATCCATTGTATCGGTCTCTCTGCGTGCAGGACCGTTGCACTGCGGACAAGTTGTAGTAAGGAAGGATTCACTGCGAGCTAGTGGATTACCACTCTCTTCCCAACTAAAAGTCACATCCAAAGGCAGCTCTACAGGTAGTTGTTCGTAGGGGACTGGAACTACTCCACAAGAATCACAATGTAACATTGGAATTGGAGTTCCCCAGAAGCGTTGGCGGCTAAGTAACCAATCTTTCAGCCGATATTCAGTGGAGCCATGGCCCGCTCCTTTTTCTTCTAAGGCTGATATTACCGCAGTCTTTGCATCATTACCGAATAGACCATCGAATCCTTCTATGGTTGAGTTGACCATCCATCCTAATCCATCGAATACAGGATTCTCTTCAACTCCTTCACCGCCCTCATTCCTTGATAGGACAGGTTTGATTTCAAGTCCGTATTTCTTGGCGAAGTCGTAATCTCGCTGATCGTGCCCTGGAACCGCCATCACAGCACCGGTTCCATAGCTTGCAACAACAAAGTTACCAGCAAAAATTGGAACTTCTTCTCCGGTAATTGGATTAGTTGCAAATCTACCAAGAGGAACTCCTTTCTTTTGTTTCAACATATTGATTCGCTCAAATTCAGTCATTCGAGCGCACTCCTCTGCCAAATCTCTCCAAGCCTGTTCATATTCGGTTCCACTTACTAGTGGCTCACAGAGTGGATGTTCAGGAGATAGAGTAACGAAAGTGACTCCGAAAATTGTATCTGGACGGGTTGTAAATGCACCAATGCTAGCGGATTCACCTTCTACATTACCGACCACAGGGAATTCTATGTGGGCACCATGTGAACGGCCAATCCAGTTTCGCTGCATCGCTTTGACGTTCTCTGGAAATTCGATGTGGTCTAATTCATCCAATAATTCGTCAGCATACTTTGTCATGCGCAAGAACCACTGCGCCATATCCTTCTGGACTACCTCAAGACCACAACGCCAACAACGATTATTCTTGACTTGCTCATTTGCAAGAACTGTATCACAATCATCGCACCAATTGACTGGTGCGAATCTCCTTTCTACCAAACCGGCTTCGTTGAATCGAAGGAATAATTCTTGATTCCAGCGATAATATTCCGGTGTGGAAGTCGCAAACATTCGCCTCCAGTCGTATGAATATCCCATTCTTTCCTGATCGGCTCGGATCATCTCGATATTTCTCTCAGTGACGCTGTGAGGATGCCCCCCCTCTTTCTTGGCAGCGTTCTCGGCGGGCATTCCGAATGAGTCGTATCCCATCGGATAGAGGACATTCTTTCCCATCAAGCGCTGGAAACGAGCCATGGCATCGCCAATCGAGTAATTTCTTACGTGGCCCATGTGCATGTAGCCAGATGGATATGGGAACATCTCGAGGCAGTAGAATTTCTCACGAGAATCGTCTACTTCTGCATCGAATACGCGGGCGTCACGCCAGCGAGCCTGCCAGCGCGTCTCAATTTCCGCCGAATCGTATACCATTTCTTCACATCATTCGAAATGGGAGTCCTTTCAGACTCCCAAGCTAAGCAGCAGGTCGAGCGAGTAGCCCGCCGCGAAGTTAGGTGAAGCAGGCATTCGCGCCATAGTTAGCCGTCGGGCCTTCTCTCTTTCAATCATTGGATTGAGAAAGCAAGTTTGACGTCAATCAATCGCCATCGCTATGCCTTAGAAGCCTGTCGGGGGTATTGATGCTAGCCGATGGCGAGTTCGATATCCGCACTGATGAGGCAGGAATCGAGGTTTGGGTCACCCAAATGGGTGATTTCATGAATATGAATACAGCATGGATTGACCGAGAAAATGGAGTCGTTGCAATTACCGACCCATTTGATTCACAGCGTTGGGTTGAAGCGCTTGCAAATGAGGGCCTTAGGCCCACTCACATACTCTACACACATACCCACAGAGATCATACTGCGGGGTATGCGAAAATGAAGGAGTTAGTTCCAGATGTGGAAGTCTGGGGGCATCATGATTCTATTCACAAATCCTTACTCGGACGTTTTGTCTTCGGAACCGTTTCTTTGACGAATGAGTGGAATCATCATCCTAACTCCAGCGTTGAATGGTCAGCAGGAGGAATTACCCTGAGTGTCACACACTCACCTGGTCATGCCCCAGGGCACTGCACCTTCCATGGACATGGAGTCTACCATGCGGGAGACCTACTTTTCACAGCCGCATCAGGTAGAGTCGACCTACCAGGATCAGACCCAACTGCACAGTGGTGGTCTGTTTTATTCGCTCGAGGAATTCTACGAGACTTACCACAAGATTGGAGATTAATTCCTGGCCATCGATATGACTGGATTGACGGTTCTACTCCTGATTGGGTATCAGTCGCTGAAGCATTAGCACACAATTATGCATTGAATGCAAGGGAATTGGAGGTCTTCGAAAACTTACCATTCCAGAGATTCGATGACGATATAGCGGCTTGAATTCTATTTGCGCCGAAAGATTCCCTTGATGAAACTAAGAATTACTCCAATCCTACCCATGAACTTGAATACCGCCCAAATGGTACGGATTCGATTAGCCATCAAAATCACTCGGTCTTATCGTATCTCTCGCTTGAGACAGTCAATTTTTTTGCCGCCTTCTTTGTAGTTCCAGCATCAACAGACCCTTCTTGCTCTAATGCAGATAGAGAGGCGACTACAATGCTGGCGGTATCAATTTCAAAGAATCTGCGGAGGGATTCACGGGTATCTGAACGACCGTAACCATCGGTTCCAAGTACAACGAATTTGCCTCCAACCCAGCGTTGAATCATCTCTGGCACGGCGGCGATATAATCTGAAGCAGCAACGGTTGTTACATCATCGCCAAAACACTCTGAAACAAATGCTGATTGAGGGTTTTGAGGGTCAAGTCGAGTTGCCCTCTCCGCTGCGAGTCCTGCCCTTCGCAGTTCCCCATAGGAAGGCACTGACCAGACTTCTGACCTTACTCCATATTCTATCAACAGTTCAGCCGCCTCTCGAACGTGAGAAAGTATGGGACCAGAACCAAGTAAACGAATTAGTGGGCCGTCTCCATCTTTAGCCTCACTAAAGAGATAAGCTCCACGCATTAAGTCGGCATCGATTCCCTTTGGTTTAGGTGGCTGTTGTTCATTCTGATTGTAGAGCATTATGTAATGGAAAATATCCTTGTCCTTACCCCACATTTCATCAATGCCGTTTTCGATTATTGTTGCCAACTCGTAAGCGTATGCAGGATCCCAAGCACGACAGGATGGTACGGTGCTAGCATGTAACAAAGAGTGTCCATCCTGATGTTGCAGACCTTCCCCATTCAGCGTTGTTCGTCCGGCTGTTGCACCCATTAGGAAGCCGCGTGCTCGAGCGTCTGCCGCAGCCCATATCTGGTCGTTGACGCGCTGGAATCCAAACATCGAGTAGAATACGTAGAATGGTAGAGTTGGAGTTCCGGCGTGGGAGTAGGATGTTGCACTGGCTATCCAAGATGCAATTGAATTAGCTTCTGAGATACCCTCCTCGAGAATTTGTCCACTTGTCGATTCCTTGTAATTCATCAGCATCTTATGGTCAACCGGAGTATAGAGTTGACCAAATGTAGAATAAATTCCGAACTCGCTGAAGAGCGGATCCATACCGAATGTTCTTCCTTCATCAGGAATAATCGGGACTACTTTCTCACCGATTCCCGATTTCATTAGGTTTCTTAACAGGCGAACGAATACCATGGTTGTAGAAACTTCTTGACCCTCTGGAGTCCCTTCGTCGAAAGCAGCGTAAGTTTCGTTTCCAGGGAGGTCCTCTTCGATAGTTGGAGAAAGTCGACTAGGAAGGTATCCTCCCAATTCGTTCCTTCTTTGGTGAAGATATGCGAGTGCATCACTATCCTCTTCAAACTCATGGAATGGGTCATTTTCGAGGTTCTCATCTGCTACGGTAACCCCTAGGTCATCCCTGTATTGTTTCAGATCTTCAAGGCTCATTTTCTTCTTCTGATGAGTTGTATTTCTAGCCTCAAAGGAGTCGATTCCCCAACCCTTAACTGTATGGGCTAGAATTACTGCAGGTTTGTCTGATTGTTTAGCCGCATGATAAGCTGCCCAGACCTTGATTGGATCATGACCACCCCTTCGCAATAGACCGATTTCTTGGTCGGATATGTTTTGACCCATTTCTACCAATTTCGGATTACCGGCGAATAATTCGTTCCGGAATTCCGCTAGTTCTAGAGTGCTCATACGTTGGAAATCGCCATCTGTTATTTCTTCGAGACGAGCGAGTAACAACCCGTCTCGGTCTTGAGCAAATAGTCGGTCCCAATTAGAATCCCAGAGGACCTTGAATACCTCCCAGCCAGCTCCTCGATAGAGCCCTTCTAATTCCTGAACTATCTTGGCGTTCCCGCGAACGGGTCCATCCAATCGTTGCAGATTACAATTTACAATTGTGATTAGGTTGTCCAGTTTTTCCCTGCCAGCAACCGCGATTGCAGCGATGGATTCCGGCTCGTCCATCTCACCATCTCCGAGGAAAGCGAAGACTGTCGATTCTGATGTATCGGCCAAGCCTCGATTGTGAAGGTATTTCCAAAATCGTGCATGCATCACCGCGCCTAATGGTCCGAGTCCCATTGAAACTGTTGGGTACTCCCAGAAATCAGCCATCAATCGGGGATGTGGATAGGAAGAGAGGCCGTCGGCAAATGCTTCTTGACGGAAGTTAGCCAATTGTTCACGGGTCAGCCTTCCCTCTAGGAAAGCTCTCGCATAAATCCCGGGACTTCCATGACCTTGGATGTAGAGAGCATCTCCAATCCCATTGCTGTCCTTACCACGAAATACATGATTGAATCCTACTTCGTATAGTGTTGAGGAGGAAGCATAGGTGGAGATGTGTCCACCGATCCCATCGAGTCTGCGGTTGGCATCTGATACCATAACTGCAGAATTCCAAAGAATTGAGTTTTGGATTTCTTTCTCGGTGTTTAGATCTCCAGGGTATGGAGGTTGTTGGTCCCAAGATATGGTATTGACATAGGGTGTTTTGGAGATTGGTGCAATCTCAACATCGAGGTCTTCCGACTCCGCCATCAACTCGTGCAAAAGCAGGCGGGCTCGCTCAACACCATGAGCATCAACGACCGAACGCAGGGCCTCCAGCCACTCGTCGGTTTCCTCTGGGTCGATGTCGGGAAGTCGTTGTCTGTGATTGATTGACATCGCCAACACCTGCCCTTCGGGCAGACTTGCGACCATACCGACCGATTTGAATGGTCGCGTTAGAGACCGGTCCTCTAAGAGGACCGAATTAAGGTCTAATTTCAATTAGATGACATTCGTGTAGGGTGCGTACTCCCGCAACCGTAATTGCCGAATCCCCCACTACACAGCGACTCCCGTTCCAACGTCGGACGGTTCTCTCTACCGTCCTTTTTCCAGCAGCATTATTGGGGTCAACTTTCAACTCAACTGAAACCGGTTCTAATTCAGCTAGCCAAGTCAAAGCTGCCTCAATGGCTCGGCTGGCAATACCTCTCCTTTGTTCAGAAGATCTGACCCAATATCCGAGATTCCATTCTGCAATTCCTGAACGTGTAACTCTATCAAATCCTAACAGCCCAAGCACAGCCTCATCCCAAGGTCGAATGAGCACCCAATGATGCATTCGACCGACTCTTCCAGTGCGTTCAGTTTCATCAAGAAAATCGGCCAATTGCGGCTCAATTTCCTTCTCTGGGAGAATCCAAGGCATAGCCCTGCTTACCTCCGGCCAAGTTTCCTCAAATGCCTCGAGTAGATTGTTCGTGTAAGTTGTATTTGCAGGCCGCATAATTAGTCCGTCGTCGACTTGAATTGTCGTCGTCGCGCGCCGCTGCATACTATTGCCTCAGAGTATTGAACGAATGAGGGCTACGGCGCGGTCAATTAAGGCCTTAACTTGGCTTTTGCAGTCTGAACGTGGGGGTCATCAGGAGAATTTTTCATTGCTACTTCTAGCATTCTATCTACCGCCGCTGCTCTACCTATCCGCTGTAATAAGGCGCCTACTGGATAGATTAGTTTTGTTCGATCACCAAGATGAGGGCCTACTTCGTCTAACAACACTGTGCTCTGTGCCATGTTTCGACTTTTTGCGGCTTCCATGGCCTCTTTGATTTTCATTGCCACATCCCTATTGGACCATTCTTCCTGTTGAGGCCATGGCCAAAATCCGTTATTCATTGACTCATCTTCAACAGAATTTGCTTCTTCGATGTGAGGTAATTTTGGTATTTTAGGTATTTTTGGTGGTGTTGGTTTGGCTGGAATAATCGGTTCCGGTGTACCACCATCGAACGCCGCGTCCATTGGGTCCACCGGCCTCGCTGACACTGGTGGAGGAACAGGTAATCCAGCTGGTGTAGAAGGTAGTGCGATTGGAGTTGGGGGCTCCGGTTCTGGCTCAGCGACTTCTTCTTCCTCGATTTCGGGTTCTACATCTTCTTCAGTAGGCGCTTCGCCAGATAGAATTCGAGAAACTAATTCTGCCTTGGTACCACTGGTCGCTAACCCTTTGTCGGATGCGATTTCAACCAATTCTACTTTCTTGAGGCTGAGTAATTTCTCTTCCTCACTTATCTCTTCGACTTCTTCTTCCAATTCAGGACTTGGTTCTTCTTCGTCCGTTTGCTCGGTTTCTTGCTGAACTTCTGTGGCTTGTTCCGGGGCCATAACCTCATCATTGTCATCGGGTATATCGTCTGCTGAAACAATTGGATCGTTCTCCGGAGCGATAGCAGTAGGTTGTATCAATTCTACTTGTTGAGGTTGAGCCTCTTCAAGCGGTTCTAATTCAGTTTCAGGGACCTCAAATTTTGTGACAAACTTAGGAGCGTCAGCAGAGGTCAATTCGTAATCGTCTTCCTCCTCTTCATCAACAGGATCAGGATGGTCGACGGTCATTGCAAAAGTTGGATTCTCGCTGAGTTTGATTCCATCATCGTCACCATATTGTTCGACATCTATTGTGACGTCGTCCATGGTGAAGGTTCCCTTTGACCAATCGATTACTTGCTCCTCTTCATCTTCCTCAATATCAGCGAGCAGTTCATCGAATAGGCTTCCTGCTTCCTCCTCATCAACGGATGTGACTTGTTCAAACGCGGCCTTACCTAATTGGTACATACATTGGGAGCATTCTGTGGCGTCCTCGGGATTGTGAGTCTGACAAAGAGGGCATTGAACGGTTGGGCCCGCTTCTGCCTTTCTCCAACCTTTGAACTTGTCAAATACCATCTCAAGTCCCCCAAAGACGAGCCAGTTCGGCTGCGTTCTGCGTATAACCCTCACGTCCTGTTGGAAACTATATCCTTCAGCAATAAGGGCTCCAAGGATTGCGAAATCTGATGTGTCGCCTGCGCTACAGGGGTGTCGTGAGTTCTGACGCTGCACTCCCTGCGAGGTTTACTCGCAGCCAAGATCACCATGAGGTATATTTGCCGTTAATACAATGGGAATTGGATGATGAATTGGACGCAACCGATGAAAGATTGCGCAATTGGTCGCGTGCAAAATTAGCTGCTCACGGTTTGGCTCTATTCGATTTACGAGCCCGACCGGATGGATGGTTATTCGGGCAGCGGATCGTCAAACTGGAGTTAGACGGTCGGGCGAATATGGGTCAACACAGATTCCGTCAGGGGGATATCGTCATGCTGAGTCGCGGTGACCCGATTGGTGAGAAGCCAATTGAAGCAATAGTGTCGGATCGTTCACGGAATAGAATTCGAATTGTTTTGCCTGAATTACCCAGCGGGGTTCGTAGTGGGTATTGGAGGATAGATAGAGCCGCCAATAAGGTAGCCTTCGATCGAATGCGAGATGCACTAAATTCTATTTTCGAAGAGGAGGGAGGTGCACCGCTTAGAGACCTACTTCTTGGATTAGTTCACGACCCGGTGGGAACTGCAGGTCTGGGTCCAGAATTAGGTGGAGCAAATCGAAGGCCTGCGAGCAGACCTGAAGGACTCAACGAATCACAAAAGGTTGCCTGCGAAGCCGCAATATCCCAACGGCTGACCTTAATTCAAGGCCCCCCAGGTACCGGAAAAACGCATACTGCAGTGCGAATATTACAATCTTGGTCGAGTCAAAATGTCGGAACCATTCTAGCCGTCGCTGACTCAAATGTAGCCGTAGACAATCTGCTCGAAGGGTTACTTGGTCTGGGTGTAAGTGCGGTTAGACTCGGTCAGCCGGTCAAGGTTAGAGAATCATTGCGAGAAGCTACCGTCGATGCACAGATGGAAAGTCATCCACTTCGTCGTGACCTTGAGGAGCATTTGGAATTGAATGAAAAATTAGCACGACGGATTCCAGGGATGAAAGGAAAGGAGAAAGGCTTGGCTCACCGAGATTTGAATCGTGGTTGGAAAGAGGTTAGACGTATTGAGCGACAAATGCGCGATGATATTTTGGATCGAGCTCAAGTCCTCTGTTGCACTTGTATCGGTGTAGGACACCAACTATTGGATGGTAGGAGATTTTCTCGTGTTTTACTCGATGAGGCGACTCAGGCAACAGAGCCGGCTAGCCTTGTGCCTCTTGTTCGAGGAGCAAGACAAATCGTCTTGGTTGGAGACCATCGACAACTACCTCCAACAGTAATCAGCCGTAGGGCGGAAAACGGTGGCCTGCGACGCTCTTTATTCGAAAGATTAGTTGCTATGGGAATCGAACCAATGTTACTTGATACGCAATACAGAATGCATCCTGCGATCTCTGATTTCCCTAACCGCACCTTCTACGAAGGACGATTAGTCGATGGCATCACAGCAGCCGATAGGCCCAATCCTGCAGGACTACTTTGGAATGATTGGGAAGTTCCGATGGCATTTCTGCCAGTTAATGGAGACGAGTTACTCTCGCCAGATGGGGCTTCAAAAGAAAATCCTGCAGAGGCTGGTTGGGTTGCAAAAATACTTGAAAATCTATTACAGGCAGGCGATTTGGAAGAGGCGGATATTGGCATAATTACGCCTTATGCTGGACAGGTTAGAGCGATTCGTGACGCCCTTCCAGAAAGAAATGATTCAGTTGAGGTTCACACCGTTGATGGTTATCAAGGCAGAGAAAAGGAAGTCATCATCTTCTCCTGCGTACGCTCAAATTCGGATGGAACAGTTGGATTTCTTTCGGATGCACGACGTCTAAACGTCGCTTTGACAAGAGCAAAACGTGGATTAATAGTAATTGGAGACCCAGATACACTTCGAAATGATGAGACCTGGGCTTCATGGTTGGATTACATTCGTGGACGTAACCTTGAGGCGTGGCACATTCTCGGCATGGGTTGAGGATTAGCATGGGTGACCACGATTCGCCAATCTCCCTACAAGGCGGAGGGACGCTCGCAAAGCAAATTGTAACGGCCGAGGAAGGAGGCCATTGGCCTGTTCCAGAAGGCACTATTCTAGCCTCTGGAGTCCGTAGAATCGCTGCAATATCGGTCGATATTGTAATTGTCACAACCGTATTGATGGTAGCTACAAGAGGGCAAATTATTGATGCATGGAACTTAACTCTCTGGGGTTCTTCCAACTTTCACTATTCATTCGCGATGGCGTTGTTAATTTTCGCTGCACATTGGTTATACTGGCGATTGACTGGACTTAGATATTCTCGCTCATTAGGTCAGAGAATGTTTGGTATCGCTGTGCTTGCCGAAGACGGTTCAGCGATGACTAGTCAGATGTGGGATCAACGCGCTTGGAGAAAGTTGGTTTTTCTTATTCCAATACTAAACATAATTCAAGGAGTTCGGGAGTTAGCGCGGATTTCTCAAAGGCACACTCACCAATCAAATATTGACTTGCACGTCGGCTCTATAGTCGCACATGCAGATTCCTTACCTCCTGCAAATCGGAAGCATATCAAGTGAGGAGGGTCTAAAGTTTGGCTGAAGACTCTGAAATTATCAATTCTGAGGCTCTATCTATTGTTGCCGCCGAGGGTTGTATTGTCTACCCCACCTCAACCCAACCGGCTCTGGGTTGCCTGCCAACAAGTACCGCTCTGGATGGTTTGTATGCAATCAAAAACAGACCTGCGCATATGCCTGTAAGTATTGGTGTGGCCGATTTAGAACAGGCCTCAAACTTGGTCGAGTTAACCGATGACATTCCTGACTTATTGGCTTCATTTCCAGAGGGTTCTCTAACTTTGGTACTTCCAGCAAAGAAGACTCTTGATAGACGGCTCGGGGCAGATAAAATTGCTATCCGAGTAGTCGCTCACCCTGTCGCAAAAGCACTACTAAGAGCCACAGGACCACTTACAGCGACCTCTGCAAACATTAGTGGTACCGAGCCGGAATCCAATTGCCCTGATGCCGTAGAAACCCTACAAAATGCTGGCCATAAAGTCGGTTTAGTGAAAGGAAATACCCCCGGAGGCTCACCCAGTACTTTGATAGCGTGGTATTCGGTCTGTGATGCATCCGATAACGCGAGCATAGAGGTGCTGAGACAGGGAATAGTTGCTACTGAGGAGGTTATGTTATGGTGGAAGAGTCGGATCTGAAACAATGGCGAGACGCGGGTCATGTAGCTCGAAGAACCCTTGAGGGAATCAAAGGAGAGATAGTCGCAGGCAAGGCTTGGGACGAAGTCATTGATTCGGCAGAGCGGTTCATCCGAAGGCATGGAGGCACTCCTGCATTCCCTGTGACTATTTCTGTCAATGATATCGCCGCCCATTACACAAGTGACCATCGACTGACCGCCCCTGATGGTTGGGAAGGAGAGATGGTTTTCCAGAAAGGCGACCTTGTAAAGCTCGATGTTGGAGTCCATGTTGCCGGAGCGATTGCCGACAATGCTATGACTATTGAAG
The DNA here is from genome assembly GCA_937876055.1 of uncultured euryarchaeote. Taxonomy (GTDB): domain Archaea; phylum Thermoplasmatota; class Poseidoniia; order Poseidoniales; family Thalassarchaeaceae; genus MGIIb-O1. Next base: position 23,563 of record CALEIW010000242.1, on the reverse strand, counting down.
TCGGAAATGGAGGCAAGCATACAGAGCAGATTAAGGCCGCAAAGGAAGCAAGGGATGCGTCGATTGAGAAGATGCATCCTGGAACTCCATGGCATGAAATTGGTGCCGCTGCGGAACAGGTTCACAAAGACGCAGGATTCGAACCTATTCGCAACCTATGCGGGCATGAATTGACCCGTTGGAATCTACATGCTGGGACATCGATTCCTGCTCACGCTTGTGGAGCAGATAATCCAGGATTCAAGGGTGGCGTAGAATTGGGTTCGATATATGCAGTTGAGCCGTTTAACACAACAGGTAAATCAGGAATGGTTGAGAATATACCTCCAAGTAATTCCAGTAATATTTACAGAGTTACAGGAAATATAACAATACGCAAGGCGATGGCGAAAAATAAACTCAAACCGATCGGTGCAACAATGGCGAGGTACATCGAAGAACGCTACCATACACTTCCATTTGCAGAACGATGGGCCTATCCTCTTCTAGAGAAGCCATTCCCAGGAGAGGAGGAAGAAATTCTTCGTAAGAAATGGAATGCTCTAGTGAAGAAATTAATCTCAATTAGATTCCTCGAAACATACACTGCACTACGTTGCGAAGACCGTGGCCTAGTGGGCCAATATGAGCACACTGTTTGGATTACAGAAGGTGGGCCAGAGGTACTTACCGTCGAATGATTTTGTTAATTCTTGACAATCAAGAATAGAAATCAAATATATTGGTGAAATCATTAAACTACGCCTCAGTATAGCGTTATTGGGGTTTAGAGGCCTAATTCGCACAACGATTATCTATCGTCTGCCCCGAACTCCCGCCGTACGGGGCCGTTGAGGTTCTCGCTGAGTGCATCCCATCCCCTCGCTAGTGTCTCTCGCCCTGTACACCTTTTCGGGGTACGCGGAGGCTTTCTCCGAGGCTTCAGGTTTCTAAATTGGCTGTAGAGGGGATTGATTCCTCAGCCGCCCCAAACAGTGTAACTGCGACGATTGCAGAGAAAATTAGTACCATTCCTGCGGATTGTTGTAATGAGGGTGATTCATTGAGTATGATCACACCCCAAATGATGGTCAGCACCGGTTGCAATAGCACTGCGAAAGAGGTATGGGCGGCCGGAAGTCTAGGGAGAGCGTAGGTAATAGCAATCCAACCGATCACTTGGCATAATATTGCTAGTAATAGCAACCAGCCATGATTTGGCCAGGTGATTGAATGATCGATAGCTTCGATTCCTAGGGAGGTTGGAGGTATAGTGCCTATGATTAGAATTCCGAGAGTTGCTCCGGCGGTAGCGTCGAATTGTGCATTTACTGCTGGCGCTGCAATCCTATTCGATTGGCGATAAGCGATCAAGAAGGAGGAATAAAACACTGCTGCTACCATTCCTCCGATTACGCCCTTTACCGGATCATCACCAAAGGGCTCGTCGTCCCATATTCCAGAGATAAGTAATAATCCGAGCATTACCATCGGTAATGAAAGAAGAATGAATCGATTTGGGCGTTCGCCAAATAGCCACCAACTCGCCAATGTGACGATAATTACCTGAGAGTTACCAATCATTGTTGCAATCCCACTGCCTATGTAGTCTATTGCACTGTGATAACCTGCGAAATCGATTGCGAGTAGAATACCCGCTCCAAAGGCAAGCCATCGAGAATTTTTATCTCTAGCGTCTTCCTTTTTGGATAACAATACTAATACTCCCAAAATAGCAAGAGCGTAGAACATTCGATAGAATGCACCAGTTAATGCTGTCGTATCAGAGCGAATATACAGAAGAGGGGCGAATGAAATCGCCGTCGCACCTGCGAGTGCGATAATCATAGTGCGACGGTCTTCCGCCGTCGCCATCTAATCCCCTCACTCGGAATTTGCGTCGCCGTCGGCAATCATTTGTTGAAGTTCTCCAGATTGGAACATTTCGAGTGCGATATCAGAGCCGCCAATGAGTTCTCCGTGAATGTATACTTGAGGCATTGTTGGGAAGTCGGCCCAAGTGCAGACGGACGGAATGGCCCTTGGATCGGCGAGTACATTTACGCTTGCGAATGGTTCGCCAAGCTGATTCAAAACCGTTGCAGCTCTATTGCTAAATCCGCATTGTGGTTGTTCTGGTGTTCCCTTCATGAAGAGAACTATTCGGTGTTCATTTACTAGGGCATTTAGTTCGTCTGGGGTCCAATTGAAACTCATTCTATCACTCCTGATCTGGTCGGCGGATGTGCACTCCAAAGAATTGCATTTCTTTTTCACCATGGGGGTCGAAAGATGTGTCTCCCGACTTCTCTGCCTGTTCGGGTGTCATGCATTTCAAATCCAAGGCGTGTACGGTATTTTGCGCGATAAAGGGCTTGAAGTGGCTTAGTATAGGTCGCTGTCTCTGTAATGGACGAACTCCCTCGTAACTCTTCGATATAACCCGAACATGGAAGTGGTCGCCGCTTCCATGCAAGTCCTTGGCTTCTACAGTAGCATCTGGAACTACCTTCAGAACTTCCTCAACCACCCACTGCTCCGTGACCATCAATCACCTGCTCGGGCCGCTGTGATTAAAATGCTCGCGCGCGGGAACCAATCAAAGGCCCAAGGCGGAATTGATTTCTGCGAGATTATCAGCGATACTGGCTTTGTCATTGATGAGGCCACTTCCAACGACTGCCACATCTATCCCCCACTCTGAAACCATCGCGGAGTTGTGGTGCTTGATACCGCCATCAATCATCAATTTGGTCGCTCTTCCCCCATTATTGATTTGCTCGTCAATTGCGCTACGGAATTCTCGCACCTTGGGTTCAACCTCTGGCATGAAAGATTGGCCGCCCTTTCCAGGAACTACCGACATCACCAATATTAGGTCTAAATCTGAGAGATATGGTAGGATTGAATTCGTTGGAGTATCTGGATTTAGGACTAAACCTGCCTGACAACCAGCCTCTTGTATAGAAGAGATTAGTGCGGCTGGGTCCTCGATAGCTTCGATGTGAGCGATGACTAAATCTACCCCCGCATCGACGTACTGCGACCATGTTTCTTCTGCATTTGTTATCATCAGGTGGCAATCGATAAAGACATTCGGACCGAGTCTATCTCGAATTGAACGAATTAGTGCAGGTCCGAAAGTGATAGTCTTGTTAACTACCCAATTACCGTCCATTACGTCCATGTGAATCCAATTTATTCCAGCGTCTACAGCTTCTTCTAATGTCTCACCAAGACGAGAAAAATCCGCTGTCAGAATGCTCGGAGTGATTTCGATGATGCTCCCCTCAATCTTTCCGAGTGGAAGGGGGTTCTCAACAGTTCTCACTCAAATTAAGATACTAGCATTGATAAAACCACTATCCTCACGAACTATGGGGCGACATAATGGGAAGGCTGATTGAGGCAAATGATGGTGATTTTGACGCTGTAACAGCGAGCGATGAATGGGTCTTAGTTGACTTCTGGGCGCCTTGGTGTGGGCCTTGCAAGATGATTGCGCCAGTCCTCGAGCAATTATCAGGTGAGAGAGAGATGACAATTGCCAAAGTCAACACGGACATCAACCCCCTATCCGCTGGAAAATTCGGTATTCGTGGAATCCCGGCTTTACTTCTATTCCACAACGGACAGTTGGTAGACCAGCAGGCTGGAGCTATGCCAAAACCAATGTTCGATCAATGGCTTGACCGACACATGGCATAATTATACTGATTCTCTCAATTTTGTTGCGCGTTCTTCGAGCGGCTGTCCAACTTCTCTGAGCAAGCGAGAACGTAGGGCCTCATGTAGCCACATTCCACTTTCAAGTTCCAGCATTAACCCTCGAGATACCAGCGCTTCTGGTGGCTTTCCATCGTATCCTGCTGCTGAGGCCAATTTTTCCCAAGGAATTGGCCGGTCTGCTACTGCTAGTAGTGAAAGAAGTTCTCGATGGTCTTGAGGCAGGACGTCAAGAATTTCCTCATCTAGGAATCTAAGCCAATCGTCGTGTAGTGTCTGGCCGTATAGTTCCAGAAGTTCTACAGCGAGAGGATGACCTCCTGTGGCCTTGTGAATTTCTTCTGCCGGAGCTTCTGATGGTAGGTTGATTGAAGCAATCCATTCGGCTACTTCTTCCAGTGAAAGACCGGTTAATCTGAGCTCAACAACCCTTTCTCGAGTGTGAACATCTCGACGATCGTAGAATGCTAAATTCGTCCTCGATATAAGCAGTAATCGCATATTTGTTGACTCTGCTACTTGGAGGAGGGCCCCAAACAAATAGTTACCATCGGAGGTTAGGTTGTGAACATCATCAAGTATGATTAGTAGATTGTTTTCTTTCTCTCCTCGTTTACCTTCTTCATCGAGTAAGTGAGCGATTAGGCGACGGCGGTATTGATCGAGGTCTAAGTGCGCTCCTGGCTTCATTGGAAGGGTATCCAAGACCCCATAGGGGTCTTGATTAACTTCTTCGGAACTTATTTTCAGCCTGTGTAGTAGACTCGTTGCGATGCCTAAACTGCTATCCCAAGGCTGACACGGATAATACATCACATCGAGTTCAGGATTGGTCTCGAGAGCCTGTTCGAGCCAATGGCTTGTCAAGGTGGTTTTTCCACATCCGGCAATTCCTGATACGACCGCCATAGCAGCTGTACCCGCGAACCATTCGTCTAGCACAGCAACCTCACTATCCCTTCCATGAACTGTCCGAGTTTCAGGCGGTCGTGTGTGATATGTCGAATGAGCTCCAGAGAGTAATCTTAGTGAGCCAGGTGCTGGCGATTCTTCCGGGTCGGTTCGAACGATTGCACCAAATCGAATATCGCCGAAGTTGAGTACCCCCTCGTGCTGAGCGTGCATCAATACCTGTAACAGAGTAAGTCCTGTCTCTAAGCGTGACCCCGCCTCATCCGCTCGCACCTCTAGGAGGTTGCCATTACGTTCTCGTAGCAGTACATTGGTGGTCCGCAATTCAGGTAATCGGTGTTGTATCTGCTCTCGACCTTCATCTGTTAATTGCCAAGTTTTCTGTCTACGCTCGTCCCCTCGAACTACTCGAGTATGTTCACTGACCATTCCATCGGTTGCCAATTCACGCATAGTTCGAGATACATTAGGAGGATGGAGAGCACAAATTTCAGCTATTCCAGGTCTAGTAACTTCTCGGCTAACCAAATAGTGGTCTGCCTGGTGGTCCTGTTCCCAAAGATGTAACAAAATGCGGTCAGCAACAGCGATATTGATCTTGCTGGAAGGGGAATCCATTGGATTAATCCTCCACAACACATTGAGGGTAGGGGTCGGTCATCATAGGTGGCATGAACAAATCATCGCAACCGCGATCAACAGTTGAAAGTGAAAGAATACTGGTCGCACCTACGCCAACGGTTACCGCTTGCATAGATACCGGGCTTGGAATGTAGTCCTCACCAGTTTGAGTGATAATGAGATGAATACCATCGCCCGCGGGAATCAACACATCCATTCCAAAGAATTCCATCTTCGCATTGACAGTTTCTCCAGGCCCAAGTACTTCTCCCTCTTTGCCACCAGCGTGGAATCGAAGATCCATAACCGCGTGGCCGAGATGCATGTCATTGCTAGCCTGAACCATCTCGACGAATAGATGTCCACTAGTAGAGAAAGCGGATACGGTTGCATCTACATGGAAAGTTGGAGTTCCTACTATTCGAGTGTCCTCTTCGAATTCTGGACATTCGATTCTCAGGAATGAACTAGACGAAATTGTCTCTCCTCCACCGATTATATTGCATTCATCCATTCCGAATCGAATCCAGTCTTGATTGGCTGGTGGATATGTCTCTTCTACCCTCCAGCCACCCATATTGTCCTGAACCTCTGCAATCAATCTCGGCTGTGGCCCTTTTTCCAAGAGATAGTAATCGAACCATTCCAGTAAATCATCAGCCCAGTCCCATCTCAAAGTGAATGGGAAGGCTTCCCCACCGCGGCCGCTTGAAAGCCCTTGATGACCGCTCATTCGGTCGGGGTAATCGTGCCCCCATTGACCGTAAAGCCCCTTTACTTCGAAGCCGGCATCTTCCATCATACGATGTACAGGGAAGGCCATGTGAGGGTCTACGTTCCAATCTTGCAAACCATGAATGATGTATACAGAACCCTTGTAATTTTGAATCGCTCGCTCAAGGAAGTGCCGTTCTTCCCAATAATCCGAACCTAACCAAGCCAAGTTATCTCCTGTAACGTAGGCTAATGGTCCAGCATAGTAGCCTTCGACATAACCTTCGCATGCATTTTCAATATCTCCTGAGTCTCCATCTAGTCCAAAACTGCCGTATACTCCGTTGTGCATAATGGCCCCTCTGGCTTCCATGCTACCATTACGCCACATTAAGTCCTGTACTCCAATAAGTCCGGACATAGGAACGATAGTTTTCAGATATTCAGAACCCATCGCTGCAGCCTCCCATGGAGTTGAGCCGTCGTAGGATTTACCGATTATTCCTACAGCACCATTCGAAAATGGGGCACTCCCTAGATATTCGACGGCGGCGTGTATACCTTCCTGCTCATCTAGGCCCATTAGATCCATGCAATGATTTGAGTTGCCGGTACCAAATACGCTAACCTGGGCAACTCCATATCCATGTGGGACGAAGTTCTCAATCAGGAAGCGGCCTAGTCGATCTGCAGGAGTTAATGCATCCACATCTCCGTCGTCGTAATAGGGACCGATTTCAGCGATTACGGGGACTTTGCATTCCTCAGGAAGTTCAGTTGCATCGTAATCGCAACCTTCTATCTGAGGCAGCCAAAGTCCGAGATGGACCTCCGCGCCGCCTGTTACGCCTGCTCCTCCATCTGCGGTTGTGATTTCTGGTACAGAGACATAGATCGACCGAACCATATCGATTCCATATGTTCCATTCCAAGATACTCGGCTGAATACATCACTATTATCGTAAACTAGATTTTCTCTTTCCTCGACAGGCGGAAGCCAATGTTCTGAATCCGAGGAATCTCCTATCTTTATCGCATCACCAAAACAGCCCGACAACATTGGAGCTGTGAATAACAGCGCCAATAGCAGGCTGGTGGTAGTGCGAGACACGCGCTTCGCGCGTGCTAGACTACTCAAGAGAGTTCTGACTCTTGGTGTGAGAAAAAATAGCCGGATAATGATAAATGAAATTTTGAATTTACTATATCGAAGGGTTTGATGAGGGGTGCCGACCCGGTTCTTACATGGATGCTTACGAGGAGTTACTTGAACGTTTGAAGAACATTGACTTAATCTCGCAAATCGGCGGTCTACTAGGCTGGGATCAAGAAGTATTGATGCCACCAAAAGCCGCAGCGCTTCGAGCGGAACAATTGGCTTGGGTTTCTAAAACCGGACACGAAGCGACGACTGACCCTAGAATTGGAGAATTACTCACTGAGTTGGAGGCACGCGAGGACCTAAACGACGTGCAATCAGCCAATGTTCGACTCGCACGCGACTCGTACGATAAAGCCACAAAACTACCAACAGAATTCGTTGAAGAAATGGCAAAGCACAAGTCTCAATCTCTGATATCTTGGCAGAAAGCTCGAGCCGAGGACGATTTCTCGATTTTCCGAGATGACCTTGCAAAGATGGTTTACCTGGCTCGACAAAAAGCTGACTATTTGGGCTATGAAGAGCTTCGCTACGATGCTCTATTGGACATCTATGAATCCGGCCTCACTGTATCAAGAGTAGACCCGTTATTCGCTGGATTGAGAGAGAATGTTGCGCCTCTTGTAAAGGCCGTCGTGGAGCGAGGGGAGCGTCCAGAAATGGGCTTCATTGAGAATAATTCTTGGAGCCAATCAGGTCAAGAGTCTCTGTCTCAATCCGTATCCGAAGCCCTTGGTTTCGACTTTGCTGCGGGACGTCGTGATGCCTCCACTCATCCATTCTGTGGTGGGCCAAACCCTGATGATGTGCGTTGGACCACCAGGTATTCAGAAACTGATCCATTCGGTTCTCTTTACGGATCAATGCATGAGACTGGTCACGGTTTGTACGAGCAAGGTCGGCCTCGTAACCTAGACTTCCAACCTGCCGGACAGGCTAATGGACTAGGTGTTCATGAAAGTCAGAGTCGACTATTCGAGAATCAGGTTGGTCGAAGCAGAGAATTCTGTGAATGGGCATTACCGATTTGGAAGGAAAATTTCCCAGAAAATATGGAAGGAGTAAGTGCAGAAGATCTCTGGAGGGCGGTTAATCTAGTAGAACCGAGTTTAATTCGTACAGAATCTGATGAGGCAACCTACAACCTGCACATAATGATTCGATATGAAGTCGAGAAGAAGTTAATCGCTGGTGAAATCGAAGTTGACGATCTCCCTGATGTTTGGGACGACATGTACGAAGAATTCCTAGGAATTAGAGCGCCAAATCGAACTCTAGGTGTTCTGCAAGATATACACTGGTCTATGGGAGCCTTCGGATATTTCCCAACTTACACACTTGGAAACCTCTACGCTGCGCAACTTCTTGCCAAGGCAAGAGAAGACCTTCCAGACCACGATGAACAAATTCGAAATGGAGATTTCGCGCCGATTTTGGACTGGATGCGCTCGCGCGTGCACGCGCGAGGTAGCATTCTGGAGCCTGCAGCCTTAATCGAGGAGGCTACCGGCTCGCCGCCATCTCCTGATGCATTCGTAGAATATCTCCAAGACAAGGTCAAACGTCTCTATGGGTTGACCGCGTAGACACAAAATACGATATTCAGCAGTCGAGTAGAGACTCTGTGACCGGACTTTCCCTTGAGGCTATCTCGTCCTATGTGCGAGACCTTTCCAGCTCCTGTTCCGCATTACTTCTAGTCGAGGATTTACTATTCGCTGGCTCTCACGATGGATTACTTGTTTCCTGGGATGCTTCCAGTGGAGTTGAACGTTGGAGAGTTTCAATTAGCGGGCCGATTTCAGACATCTCTGTAGATTCAGGCAGTGTTTATGTCACAGCATCTGATTCTCTTCATGCAGTTGACATAGAGAATGGGTCGCTTCTTTGGAATAAAAAATTGGAAGGAGCAAGTGACTACGTATTAGCAGCGGATGGGAATATCTGGGCGACCTCATCGGTTTACGAGTTAGAGGTCGCCGACTTCATCGAATCCACCATTTGGAGATTCGATAAATTGGGAAATGAATTGGAACGTTGGGTAATCGCTGAACGTTCTTGGCATATTTCTTCAGATGGTTCTGGGGGTATCGTTCTAGGATTAGGACGACCCAGGTGCGGTTATCTCAGAGTTCGCCCTGAAGCCTCTGTCGAGCATAACGCGCTACCAACAAACAGTCCGGTCACCTGTGGTTGTGGAGAAAATAAAGATTTGATTTTTGGACACGCCGATGGCTCCTTGAATTCATTGGATGAATCAGTCCTCGAGGCGGGAACCTTGGTGACCTCGATTGCTTCTAGCCCCGATGGCTGGATTTCTGGTCATGAAGATGGTAGCATCTCAATGAAAACCGGATCAGAAAATCTACCTGGCTCTGTTGATGCAGTCGAAATTGTCGAAACTAATGGTTGGGCGTCTTCCTTCGATGGAGTGAATGTTTGGATAATGATAATTGGTGAAGTATCGAATAAAATATCCCATGATTCTAGGTTACGACAGATGGATTCATCATCCAATAGAATAGTACTCGGAGATGACCAGGGAAGAGTCTACTTTGTAGAATCTGAAGTTATACAGAGAAGAATAAATTCACACCAAGAAGAGCCTGAAGAATATTCTGAAAAATCAGATCTTCGAGCTCGACTAAGGATGTTAAGAAATCTATAATTCTCGGCCTGGGATGCAGTGGAAATTAACATCCCTAGACCCCTATTTCCGGTCCACAGTACCTCATTTAGCGAAATGTTTATGTGCCTCCGCCGTTCAGACCAAAGATGCCGCTCTGGGAGAGTGGTGTGGTGCGAGCTTCGGCAAACACCGCGGGCCACAGAACCGAACCCCGAACTCGGGGTGGTAGAACCGGAAACCGCAAGGAAACCGGGGATGATCGAACTTGGCACTTGGGCCAGGGGAGATACGGTCGAACTGAGGTGGAGAAAACCGGACGAAAGGAAGGGGAAGGAAGCCACAGGGAAAGTTGGGGAAAACACAACCGCACTGCTTAGGCAGGGAAAACGCATACCGTGCCAACTAACCAGACCGTGAGTGCATACGCGAAGAGCGAGAGAACCAGAGATGGGAAAAGCTTGAGGCGAATCTGCGGGGAACAAAGGAAGACAAGAACCGGACGTAAGGAAGGGGAAAAGAAACCTAAGGGAAACACAGCGGGAACAAGAGCGCGGAGACGCGTGGAGGACCGGCACTCATTCCAAAGAACAAACCGGTGAGAGCCGGGGAGGGAAATGGAAACGCAGAAACGGGGAGCGATCCTCGAAGAAGCGGGAAACGACAAAAAGGCTCTCCGGAGCAATGTAGTCATCTACCCGGGAAAAAAAGGGCGCAAGCCCGGATGGAACCGGACCCTGCGGAGATAGCAGGGGGGGATGCTCCCCCATGTGCAGAACCCCCTGCTGCTCCCACCTTGTACCAAAGTACGGCTGAGCCCCATTCCATCTAATTATCAATCATTGCGGAGGTTTTCTCCCGTCAATGTATGATTTCGTTAGTTCAGAACTATCTCCAGTTAGACTACTCTTTAGGACCTATCATCTCTCTAGGTTTCACCCATTGGTCAAATTGATCGTTTGTGACTAATCCAAGTTCAAGCGCTGACTCCCTTAGCGTAGAACCACTTGAGTGAGCGTGTTTTGCAATCTTTGCAGCGCTATCATATCCAATGTGATTGTTCAAAGCTGTGACCAGCATCAAACTATTCTCAAGATGAGAAGCGATTACTCCTTCATTGGCTTCAAGCCCATCAACACATTTCTCAGTAAAGGCCCTACAAGTATCTGCAAGTAACCTAGTGCTGTGTAGTAAATTGTAGATCATCAAAGGCTTGTAGACGTTGAGTTCAAAATTTCCTTGACTGCCTCCAACGCTAATCGCTGTGTGGTTGCCCATTACCTGGCAGCACACCATTGTCATAGCTTCGGATTGAGTTGGATTCACCTTTCCTGGCATGATGCTCGACCCTGGTTCATTGGCTGGTAGAGACAATTCGCCAAATCCGCAACGTGGCCCTGAACCCATCCAACGAATATCATTTGCAATCTTCATTAGACTTACAGCGAGAGTGTTGAGTGCCCCTGAAGCAGCTACGATTGCATCATGAGCCGCTAATTGAGCAAATTTATTTTCAGCCGAGACGAATGGTAATTGGGTCTTGTCGGCGATTCTATCGGCTACTTTGTCAGCGAATTCGTAATGGGTGTTTAGGCCTGTTCCAACTGCTGTACCACCCAGAGCCAATTCTAGTAAATCGTCCCAAGCGGCCTCAATACGACGAATATCAGATGATAACATGGAAACATAGCCGCCGAATTCTTGGCCAAGAGTAAGTGGGACTGCATCCATTAGGTGAGTTCGGCCGATTTTTACTATATTTTCGAACTCATCCGCCTTTGTTGCCAGAGAGTTGTGTAGTAATCTAACTGCAGGCAATAACCGATGGTGGATTTCCTCGGCGGCTGCGATGTGCATTGCTGTTGGGAAAGTGTCGTTGCTGGATTGACCGCGATTAACATGATCATTAGGGTGCACTGGTGATTTGCTACCTAATTCACCCCCAGCCATCTCTATTGCTCGATTAGCAATTACTTCGTTGCTATTCATGTTGGTTTGTGTCCCCGAACCCGTTTGCCAAACTCGAAGAGGAAAATGTTCATCCAATGAGCCAGAAATTACTTCATCGCAAGCAGAAGAAATTAGGGCGCCAATCTGAGGATCTAATTGGCCGAGATCGACATTAGTTTCTGCGGCGGCTTGTTTTAGAATTCCGAAGGCTCTGATTACAGATGGCGGCATCGTGTCAGTGCCTATATCGAAGTTGATTAGCGAGCGAGCGGTTTGTGCTCCAAAGTATCGATCCGCTGGGACTTCTAACTCTCCCATTGTATCTTTTTCAATTCTGATTTCACCTTGGACTCCGGATGCACTTCTTTGCTCGCTAACTGGAGTTTGTATTGCTACAGTTTGCTCAGTTTCCAGGCCGTTTTGTATCATTTTTGTTATTGTTGCGGATCTGCCATCATTTCGGCCTTTTCCGACCCTTCTGTCTAGCTTCCTTGCAAGCTCTTCTGGTATGCTGATACTGATTATGCGACGGTCGCCCGCCCGATGTTTGGCCATAAACAGGCGCTTAATTAGTTATTAATAAAATTAATTATTGGCTTTGTATGCAACGATTACTCTTCTAATCGCTGAACGGAGATGATTTTTTGAGGGTCGTAAGGCCTATCTCCGGGCTTCGTATCACAGTTCTCAATCTTGTAGACATTCTCCATGCCCTCGATTACCTCTCCAAAAACCGCGTGATTTCCGTCTAACCAAGGTGTTGGAACGGTTGTTAGGAAAAATTGTGAGCCGCCTGTGTTAGGGCCTGCATTTGCCATAGAAAATAATCCGGGTCTGTCGTGTTTTTTTGCCAATGCGGATGCCTCGCAAGGGATTTTCCAACCAGGGCCGCCTGTTCCTGCTCTTCCATCAAACGGGTCCTTTGATCTCGGGCATCCGCCTTGAATCATGAAATTCTTAATTACACGGTGAAAGTGTAATCCGTTGTAGAACTCCTCATCCACCAATTTGAGGAAGTTACCTGTTGTCTCAGGACAATCCTCGGTATACAGTGCAATGTCAATATCTCCAGCGCTTGTCGTCATTCTAACCATGGTAGGCATGATATCAACGAGTGGCGTCTAGTCCAATAGCATGACGATTGAATAATCACTCTTCACTGGATAAATTGGTATTGATTTCTTTGAGTAAATCTCTGATTTCAATTAGAACGTCACTGGATTCAGTTGATGAGCTAGACTGTGAGGATGGGGCCGCCATCAATGAATCTCTGTGTTGGAGAACGACATCGCGGAATTGATCCGCATTTTTCACACCTGACAGTATGAAAGGTGCAGCGCCTGCTGTCTCGAATTGCATCTTGACAACCCCGAGTGCTTTCAGAATTGGGCCTTCGGAAATTGATACGTCAGTAAGTTTGTCTAGAGCGATGTTTTGTTGTTTCTTGAATAACCAACCCATACGCATATTGAGGGAACGAGCAGTCAGGGCTCCGCTCATATGTTCGTACTGCTTCTGGTGAACTATCCAGCCAAATGGAAGCCAAATCAGCATCAATGGGATACCTATAAATGACGTTAGGAGGCCTAAATTAGCCATTAACCACCAATAAATGATGATTTTTTTGTCAAATTCTACAGACATGATTTGGTCGCTATCGGCGTAACCAGCCTCTTCTTGCATGATTGCCGAAGTTATGAGGAGGTTATTCACTCTCTCTATGCAACCATCGACCCGGGGTTGACTCCTTCTGGAAGTTCTAACAGCCTAACCGTACCATCTGGGTCTAAGGCCCCTAAAACAAGGAATTCGCTGACAAAACCGGTCGGCAGTGTCTTGTCGCCAAGATTCAACGCACCTACTACGGTTCGGCCAACCAACTCTGCTCGAGAGTAGTTGGTAATCTGGGCCGAGGTCCAAAGCTTACCAATCACAGGCCCGAAATCAACTTCAATTTTGTAAGAGGGTTTACGCATCTCAGGGAATTCTTCTACTTTGAGAATGATACCTGTTCGTAAATCCAATTCAAAGTAAGCAGCCGCGCCGACATAGTCCTTTTTTTCGAGTTTCTCAGGATGATACGGCTCGCTGGAATCAATCACATGTTCCGACATTCACTCACCCGTTACATCCGAGCGAAGGATGAGTGGATGCAAACTAATTCCGGCAGATTTGAAGGCGTCTTGTCCACCTTCCTCTCGATCTAGAATAGTAATACAAGCCGCTACATCGCACCCCATATCGATTAATCGATTAGCGGCTTTGAGAGCGGAGCCTCCAGTTGTTGTTACATCTTCCAACAATACAACTCGGTCGCCTTCTCGCAGGGTTGACCCCTCAATTCCAGGCGGATTTCCTGTTTTACGACCGCCTCGCCCCTTTGCTTCTTTGCGAACTAAGAAGCCTCGGAGGTCAGATCCTTTTCCGGCCTTTGCAATCGCAATACCGGTGAGTGGTACCGCTCCTAATTCGAGCCCGCCGACCGCGTCAACTCCACCGATTGATTCTATTTCTGTGTGGAGCAGTACGCCGATTAGATGAGCACACTCCGGATCCATCATTACTGGCTTCATATCAAAGAAATGTGGACTCTGTCGGCCGCTGGCAAGAGTGAATAAATCGTCAGGAGAGTGCAGATATGCCAAATCACGAACACGTTCTATTAGACGTTGTTTTGCTTCAGCAACAGTGGTCGACATGCCTCTTCCCTTCCATTTCGGCTTGGTGGTAATCGGATGAAGGTTCGCACTCGGAAGGGGTTAGAAGAGCAGGATGACAGTGAATGTTCTTGGACGGTCTCGTGCGGTCGTCGAATGTTCAGCAGCGGAGCGTATGCGACATGGTAGGTCAAGACAGTCCAGAAATCGTAGTGGATGAGGCTCGTCTTTCTAGCGAGCTGGAGTCCTACAGAGACTGGCTTGAAGAAAATACAGAGAAGGCTTACCAAATCGCAGAAGTGGCTCGTTCCAAAGGCTTGGATTTTGCCGAAACTGTTGAAATTCCGCGTGCTGCGGACTTGGCGAGTAGGACTGAGAAATTGCTTGAGGAATACCTCAGACCAACTCCAGATGATGACCCAATCAGAATTGAGGATGACTTACGTAAATTGCTTACCAAGGTAGATCGTGAGACTGCTTCGATTCAAATCGCCGTCGAAGTTGGAAAAAGAATGCACAAACTAACGGCCGATGTTCGACAATCGATAGACACAGGCCTCCGTGTCGGATTGGCAGTACTTACTGAGGCCGTTCTAGTCGCCCCTCTGGAGGGAATCGGCGATGTCAAGATTCTCAATAATGAAGATGGGACAGAGTTCCTATCAATCGAATTCTGCGGACCAATTAGAGCCGCAGGAGGTACTGCGCAGGCTCTTGGTGTGCTGATTGGCGACATGGTTAGGCGCGAACTAGGATTGAATCGATATATTCCTAGTACTCCCGAAGTTGAGAGAGTTAAGGAGGAATTTGGACTCTATCGAAAGGGATTGCAATACAAACCTCCACCAGAAGAAATTGAGATGATTGTAAGGGCCTGTCCGGTGATGATTAATGGAGAGTCAACAGAGGATATCGAATGTTCGGGATTCAAGGAAGTTCGCAATATAGATGGAGCCCGGGTTAGAGGAGGAGTTCTGCTGGTAATTGGTGAGGGGTTATGTCTCAAGGCCCCTAAAGTTCAGAAGCACACAGAGCGACTAAACATTCCTGGATGGGATTTCATTGCTCACTTTGCCTCAAAAGGAAAAACTGAGGGGCAGGAAGTCTCTTTCAAGAGTAGAGTAATCAAAACTGATTCTCGATTCATGGATGATGTAATCGCTGGCAGACCTGTTTTTGGAGAGCCCAGCCAGCCTGGTGCTTTCCGAATAAGATATGGTCGCAGTAGGGCTTCTGGATTGGCCGCGGCAGGAATAAACCCCGTTTCTATGGAAGCAATGCAGGGATTCCTAGCAGTTGGAACCCAGATGAAAGTCGAGCGCCCAGGAAAAGCAGCGGCGGTTACTCCTGCCGTCGATATCGAAGGGCCAATGGTATTGCTCGAGGATGGTGGATTCCATCGAATAGATTCGATGGAGGAATGGAATAGTATCAAGGATAAAGTTGTCAGCCTATGGGACTCTGGAGAGATGTTAGTTGGCTTTGGGGAGTTCCTTGAGAATAACAAGAATCTTGTCCCCTCTCCTTACAATAAAGACTGGTGGGCGGCTGACCTCGCAGAAAATCTCGATCAACCACAAAAAGTAGAACAATTCGCATCAATAATTGGTGTAAGTAGAGAACATTTGCCTCCTGGATTGCCATTCAATGGTGCGATTAGTCGTGGTGGAGAGCCAGCTTTGGATCGTGTCCGTCGAAAGAGGGATTGGAATCGTCACCTTCGTAATCTTGAGATGGATTGGTCACAAATTAAGCGAATTTGTATCAAATTCGGAACCGCCCCCCCTCCTCCATTCAACCCATGGTGGTCGGACTTACCACTATCATTTGCAGGGAAATTAATCGAGGCGTTGTTGAATTCCAAAATCAAGAGTAAGGGTCTAAGGATTCCTGATGTTGTTCAAGGCTGGTCACCTGAACAAAAACTCGAGGATATCGGGCTCGATATACCTTCAACAGGGGTTTGGCCTAGATGGACTAAGGTTGAGACGCACGGAGTTATCAAATCTTCACTAATGGTTCTGGGAATACAGCACCACCACCGACGTGGAGATATTGTAATCCCATCAAAGTGGGAAGCGCTATTGGAAGGGCTTGGACTTGAGGTAGAAGGCTCACAAATCAAAATGCGCGCAGACGCAGTATCGCATCTTACGGACAGGGTTGCCAAAATTAGAGCGGCGACTGAAACTCTACGAGCGGAAGATGTTCGGAGAGAGGAGATCGAAGCGGAGCGTGATGTTGAGCGTGTTAGAGCACAAACCGCCGCTCGACAAAGAGGGATGAGTATCGCCGAAACCGAAAAAGAAGGTGACGAAGCGGCTGAAGCAATCGAAGACCCCGGCCCGTCGAACCCGAAGGAATTGATGGCAGCACAACATCTTCTAGATGATCATGAGGTAGATAGATCGCTTTGGCTGGTCAGGAAATTATCCGATTTGAGATGGGAAGATGCAGTACCCTGTCGAGTTGGTTCTAGAATGGGTCGACCTGAGAAAGCCAGCAGGCGTCAAATGAAACCATTAGTCCACTCATTATTCCCAATTGGCGATCATGGAGGCCCGCAGCGCTTGCTTGGTGAAGCTGCAAAGCGGGGTCGAATTCGAGTTGAAACCGGCCCTCGAATTTGTGTAAAATGCGGAATGGAATCGCCGATGTTACGATGCCATAATCGGCCGGATTCCTCTGTTCCTGAAGAATGTGGAGGGAAGACTCGTCCCCGGCCGATTAGAGGAAATAGAACTCCTCGAAGATTAGGCCAAAGAACAAGTATTCCTGTCGCAGGATTACTTGAGGTAAAGCGTCGTTCTCTTGGCCTAGACAGATTGCCTGAAAAAATCAAGTCTGTAAAGGGTCTAATGTCCTATGAACAAACACCTGAACCGTTGGAAAAAGGCATACTGAGAGCAAGAAATGAACTCTCAGTGTTTAGAGATGGAACCGCAAGATACGATATGATTGATGTGCCGGTAACTCATTTCCGACCTTCTGAAATCCATACTTCTTGGGAGATACTAAGCAAACTGGGATACTCGCATGATGTCGACGGTAACCCACTAACCGGAGATGAACAAATCCTTGAGTTATTTCCTCAGGATTTCATCCCTTCCTCCCTAGCAATAGAGCATCTAACTTCGACTTGCAATTTCGTCGATGAATTACTGACTAGATTCTATGGAATGGAACCATTCTACAGAGTAAGCTCCGCTGATGATTTAGTTGGCCATTTGGCAATTGGTCTAGCACCTCACACCTCTGGAGGCGTTTTGTGTCGAATCATTGGTTGGACCGATGCATCGGCCGGTTATGCCCACCCACTATTCCATGCAGCCAAGCGTCGCAATTGTGATGGTGATGAGGACAGTATCATGATGTTGATGGATGGTTTGTTGAATTTCTCAAGAGCAATTCTTCCAGCCAATCGAGGAGGAAGGATGGATGCGCCTCTCGTATTGACCACTAGGCTGAATCCCTCCGAGATTGACAAAGAGGCATTGAATGTAGACTGCTCATGGCAATACCCTAGAGCATTCTATGAGGCTTCTCAAGGACAGCCACATCCTGCTGAGTTGAAATCTCACATCGAAATTGTTGAGCATCGTCTCGGCACTTACGGGGACTTGCGTGGATATGGTTGGACTCATGATTCCGGTGCTCTAGATGCGGGTCCTGCTAATTCATCCTACAAGACATTGGAGACTATGGTCGACAAAATGAATGCTCAATTGGAATTAGGATCAAAGTTGCGTCCAGTGGATGTTTCTAAGGTTGCAAGTCAGGTGATTGAATCGCACTTCTTACCTGATTTAAGAGGAAATCTTGTTGCTTTCACTAGACAGAAAGTCCGTTGTGTTAGATGCGGACAGTCATACAGGAGAATGCCATTGGCAGGTCGATGTATAAAGGCGGACAAATTAGGAGCGGATAGATTAGACAAAGGAGTAGATGATTCATCCATGTGCGGTGGTAAAATCGCGCTTACTGTTTCGGAAGGTTCTGTTAGAAAATACATCAAAGTCACTCAACATGTTATGGAGAATTACGGAGTTGACCTTTACACTAGGCAACGCGTTGATTGGTTGTCCGATAGCGTTGATTCCCTATTCAATGACGATACAGTGACGGTAATGACACTAAGCGACTTCCTTTGATTTTCAGACTAGGAAACCTAAGTGTGTTGTAGAACTTCAGCCATCCACTGAAGTTTGACCAATTTTCGTTTTGGGTTGGTCGCTCCTGACCACTCCCCTACTATATCTGTTCGAGTTCCAAGAAGTAAGATGTTGTCTCTTTCGACTCCCAACGCTCGAGCGAAACACACTGCCCGGTCGCCGTCAGTAAAGCCACCAGGATTGTGCATTCCTTCAATCGATTCAGGCGTTTGATGAGTCAGTACAATCGGTGGAGGAGAGCGTTGAGAACTTGCTAATTCCAACAATTCAGACCATGATTCTGAATTATCTCCATGGGCGTGTAAAATTACTGGAACGCCCCGCTTGACGGCGGCGACTGTACCATCTCCGCCATCCGCGTCGCTAACGATACAAACCAAACGCGACCAAGCACGCTCTGATACTGAATTAGGTAGCTTGTCTAGTACACCGCAGGAGCCGTCGGCGGCAATCATTAGGCAGTTGCTTTGCAAAACTTGTTCGATTTCATCGGTGGTTATCGCCGCGCCCAAAATAGCAACCTTGGTATCTCGAAGGACCAACCTTCTGTGCAAGGAAGCTACTGTTTTGGCTCTCCAAGGTTTCGACCAAGATTCAATCTCTAAATCATCTACATTGGCAACCAAAGCAAGGGCGCTATCTACATCCGCTTGTAGCCCCCAACCGAAGTGTTCACGCACCTCATCCTGAAGTTCGAGCAGGCGCCCGTCAACTGGATTCAGGTCGGTGGGTTTAGTCTGCATCGGATACCTCTCCAGTGGAAGGATTCGGTGAGGCTTGAAATACCCTCTCGATGTATTGCGGCTTACAATGCCAATGCCGCTCACTCCACCGACCATCGAAGATGAGTCCGTTCTAGCGCGCTACCCATTCCTTCCACAGAGTCGAGATTTCATTCGAAACCAATTAAGTGCCAATGGAATTTCTGTTGAGGGACTCATCGAAGAACCTTGGCTAGAAGACATTAGACGGCGTGGAAGTTTACGCTTGGTTGAGTCAGTAGTTCACAAGGAAGGAGTTGACTCGACTACTACCGTCGACCTCTCTTCAGATGTAGGCCGAATGACCGAGGCTCTATCCTTCCTACATGCCATGCTAGTCGTCTGTGCTTCCTTCGAAGAACGTCTGCTTAATCGCTGGGTGGAAGGTGAATCTAGTCGTGCCGACCAACTCTTTGGAATGGACGCGAATCACTTCGAAATTATCGCTCGCACCTATCTCTCGGATATTCGCAGCGAGTCAGTTGCGGGTACGACCGAAATTATCTATCATGTTCCAATGGTGGATTTCTTGGAACTTTGTCCAAAAATAACCGGCGGATATTGGCGACTGGTAAACCGGCCGGTGAAAGAAGGCTGGGTTCAGATGGATTCAGCCAGCGGAGAGAATAGTCAACAGCGCACTGCGCGTCTATTGAAGGAGCGAGTTAGACAATCTTTGACTGAGGATTGTACCGATCGCATGGACAAGATGGATGATGCATTTGCGGGTCTTTTTGCTGATCCGGTCGACCGAATTCTCGGCCTACTCTCTGAAAGGGTTAGCGCCGAGATGCCAATGACGGCGGCCGTCCGAGAGGATTGGCCGCCTTGCTTCGAATCTGCAGTGGCTGAATTGAGTCAAGGTATCAATGTCAATCACACAGGACGAGTTTTCTTGGCCGCAATGTCAAGGGCTATGGGGCATACGCCAGAAATTACTTGCTCGTTTTTCGAAAGCGCTCCAGACTACAATGCAGAGACCACATCATACCAAGTTGGCCACATCTACGAACACCAATACACGCCTCACGGATGCTCTGCACTGAAGACTGGTGCTCGCTGCCCTGTTAATCCGGGAGATGATCGTTTGTGTGATCAAGAGTGGATGAACCATCCCCTGAAATATCTCAGAGCTAAGCAACGAAGGCGATACCAAGATGAAGGACGTTCATCGCAGACCGAAGAACCTCCAGAACGCACCGAAGGTGCGTCTGAAACAAGCAATCCTGCCGATTCTTCATAATGGGGAAGGCCTCATTGCACTTCGCAACGGAGGCTTCCAGTATGGTGCGGACACTCGTTATCACCATCGACAGAGACAATGATCTCGGAGTTAAGGCCGGAATTAGAGGGCCAGTAATCGGTCGTAAAGCGACCTTGACTGCGGCCCTAAAACTAGGTATTGCTGACCCAGAAGAATCGGATACAAACGCCATTCTTGGCGCTCTCCATCATCACGACCGTTTGAGTGAGAGGAATGATGGCGAGGATGAAATCGAAATTGCAATTCTGACCGGTGATGTCCGAGTTGGCCCTCGTTCAGACCGAGCGATCGCTAGCCAACTCGACGAAGTGATCCAGGAATTTCAACCGGATACGGCCGTGTTAGTCACCGATGGTGCAGATGATGAAGCATCACTACCAATCCTAACATCTAGAGTAAGGGTCGATCACGTTGAGAAAATTATTGTGAGGCAATCAAAGGGAATTGAGAGTACTTACTACTACGTCGCCAAGGCAATCGAAGACCCTCGTTGGAGGGCCCGATTACTCGTTCCTGCAGCTTTGTTCTTGATAATCTTCGGGCTTGGCTTGATCCTACCAAATGGTGCTGTTCTAATCGGGGCCATGCCATTGATTATTGGAATCTGGATTCTTGCCAAGGGATTGGGTTGGGAACACCAATTGGAACGACTAATGATAGATATGAGAGAAAGTGCGACTGGTGGAATTTGGTCTTCTTTGTTATGGGGATTATCCATCGTTTCAGTACTGTTTTCAATCCTAACTTTCTATTCGGTTTTCTACGGCGATCCTACGGAATTAAACGCCTATGTACTAGACTCGTTCGTTCGAATCGACAATTTTGATTTGGACGAAGTAAATCGAGATTTTGCCGTATGGGTCATTGCAATTGATCAAGCATTAACATGGATTCTAGTCGCGACTTTCTCATTCGTTCTGTCCCTTGGTGTTCTCCGTTGGAAGGAAGGGTCATTCACAGGTCAAAGTTTGATACTGGTAGGACTTGGAGCGGTGGTTTATTCGATTACAAAGGCTGTTATTGAGGTCGCATTAGCTGAGTTAGGTGGTGAGGGTTACGACATTACTGCGGGCAATGTATCAGACACCTGGTTCTTTCCAATTATCGCGATTGTATTCTACTATCTTTTGAAGACTGCAATTGATTCGGTTACTGCGGAAACAGATGATGACGGTAGCAATCGCTACTGGGGCATCTAACTCTCGTAAGTTGTCTCAACTCCGCACGAAGGGCAGGTCACCTTAATCGGTCGGATATTTGGAATACCGAGCGGCGAAGAACAATTAGTGCAGACAATTGCCTGATTGACTTGTTTCTGTCTTTTTTTACCTTCATGGCTTGGATCGTAAGATACTCTGAATTTTGATACGTCCGATACAAAGGTTGGAGAATCTTCTCCTGAGGTCGATTTATTCCGTGAAAATATCGATTTTCGTTTTGGGAGTTCTACTGCTGGAGGAGATTCAATTTGGTTTGAAGAAGAGCCTGAGTCTACCGAATCCAGTTCTGATTGAACCTCTTCTGCTGTGATACCTAACTCGCTCGCTACCCTATCTATGGCTAAGGTCAATTCATACTCATCAAGACCCATTAATTGCTGTAGTTTGACAGCGGGAATCTTACTCATTGTACCGTCTCGAATAAAGCGAGTGTTTTCGCACCTATGAATATCCGTATTTCAAGCATCATTCAGAATCTAAGGATGTGTCTAGGAAACTCGCAACTATCTCGCCCTCAGCCTTGACTAATTGCTCTGCAACTGTTGACTTGGAAAGACCCAATTTGTCCGCCAAGTCACGAATTGAGGTTCTCTTTGGCACCTCATACCATCCACTTTCATGGGCGAGTCGGACGACTCGGTGTTGTTGCAAAGTAGGACCCTTCTGGACCAAACCTTCCGAGCCCTTCGCTGAGGTAACGCGCTCGACTGAAATCTTGGTTCTGATATCCGATAAGAAGCGAACCATTGATTCATGGCGGCCTGCGATTTGCAATACCAAACCATTCGCTGTGAAGTTTGAGCCTGCAAGAATAGCCAAATCCCCATCGTGGAAGTAATGACCAACGAAGTCAGATGAAAATTCTAGCACTACAAGATGGTGAGTTAGAATGTCAGATTGCCACTCTTCGAGGATTTGCACAATACGGATTCCATCGACATAATACCCTTCACGAGGACAATTCCCATCGATGGTGATACATTCGACCATTATTCGCAGATTTCCATCTATCATCCCAAGCATGGAACGGAAGTCCCAGGAAATGCACTGCAAGCCTGCTTGGGCTCTAGAGTCATCCTCGATTGCAGAGAAAGCGCACTCTACTCTGACCGCTCTCATGTGGTTGCCTCGCAACCCTCAGTCCCCCCTTGGCGTTTTCAAGGTGCTCAATACTGGTTGCGAGGGAAAGGATGGCGAAATGCCATCCAAACCCTCGGTCATGGGAAATCACTCCTCAGACTGCTTTCTCATTGCATCCTCTGAAGCAACGATTGCTCTCGCGACTTCAGGAGAATAGCCGGTTTCGACTAATCTTAGGTATTGGCTGTCATCCTCTACTTCGGCTTTCGTAGGGATTTGTATGGCTTCTGTCTTGACCGCCCATAATTTGTCTTCGTCTTTCATTGAATCCATGACATCTCTCGTATCATCCCTAATTCCATCTTGACCTCGGCGCTGTGAGCGGTTCTGTAGAACAGCCCCCAATAGTACGATTAGAACTAAGCCAGAAATTGCAGCCATCAGTACCGGAGAATCTGTGATGGTCTGAACAATTCCTCTCGGTAATGATTTGTCTTCAGAGGAATCTTGACATCCGTCGCCATCGACATCTGTTTCCTTTGTAGAAATCCAAGCGATTATTCCATGTGCACACTGATCTCTAGTATCAGGAACTCCGTCATTATCATCATCAAGATCGTATTCGTCCATACATCCATCGCTATCATGATCGATTGTAATTCGAGTGCTGATAGGGCATGCATCATCGACGTCGAGTACTCCGTCGCCGTCATCGTCGA
>CALEIW010000241.1 GCA_937876055.1 uncultured euryarchaeote | reverse complement strand
TGGTGGCTCTTCAGTTCCTGCCTCTCTCGCCGCGTAAAGTTCAGAGTGATGACCAGTCTGTAGGTAATGACCTCTGACGAATTCTTTCGAAAGTTGTACAATCTCTCCCTTTTCATATGCTTCAGCATCCCACCATCTGTCTTCATCTAATGTTCCGAATGAATCCACCAAGACCGGAACTCTGCCTTTGCCTAAGGCGAATTCTTTCTTTCCATCGACATGGATTAATCCACGCTTTGCAGCCTCGCTCTCGATTATTTCGTCAACCTTGACAACAATTTCGAGAATCGAGTCAAATTCCTCGTCGCTTAGATTTGAGATTTCCAATGCCTCCGCTCTATCGAGTAATCTATCGAATTTTTCAAACTTAGTTGATACCTCAAGGTAAGGCTTTGGAAGTTTCACCCCTTCCTCTAGTATGGTTCCTGGTTCAAATCCAAATTCTTCAGCAGGAGCGTCACCCCTTGCATATCTCCTCCAACCGCTACCTGCAAGATAATGACGACAAATCACTTCCAATGGGACGAAGACATTTTCTTGGTCTCTCGATATCGCACCGGGCTCACGAATAACGTCGAATCTTCGCGCTAACACTCTGTCAGGTGCACTCATCTCGATAACATGGGTGTCACAAATTCCTGCTTCTTCAACAAGTTTGAACCAGTGACAAGAGGTTCTGTTTAATGACTCACCCTTTCGAGGAATTAGGCTAGGAATAATTTGGTCGAAAACGCTAATTTGGTCAGTATACCTAAATTCGATTATATCCGGATTATCAGTACTCCAAACTTGCTTCACCTTACCATGGTAAATCATCTCGCCCATACATCAAGGGCCATTGAAAGACAACCTTGAACATTGCTAATGCTAATGCTCCTAATTTTTTATGAAAATAAAATAAATCACAATATGATACGGGTCGATTCTATATTCTAACTTCTGTGTGCTCAATTTGTGAATAGAGCCTCTCCGGGTATCGAGAGAATTTTCTCTTGGTCATCAATAGACTCTAAGTCTAGAGTTGTAATTCTAGTCTCTATATTGTTAATTTGCTCAATCCCCCATTCAAGCGGACAAGAGACGATTACCGGATGGAACGAAGCCGAAAGTTGGACGGACCACGACCTAAATGCGGCAGTTATCCATGGAGAACTAGTCTGGGTATTCGGAGATTCTGGAATCGTAAGATTCAGCGAAGACTCTGGCGCAACGTGGCAAAATCATACTAATTTAGGAGATGTTGATTTAATCTCAGCAGACTCTTACGAGAACTCTATGGCAGTATTGTCTACTGATGGAATAATCTACATGAAAGATGGGTTAGAATCAGAATGGATTACTATAGACTCTAGCCAAACGGGAATGAAGAGTATTGCATTAGCAGGAGAAGAATCCTTGATAATTGTAGGAAATGAAGGGGCTATCTGGCATTATACAGAGCAGACTTGGTGGAATCGAACAACAAGTTTCACTGAAAACCTGCATGATGTTGACTTCAACGGAGCTGATGATGGATTGGCTGTTGGTAATGCTGGAACCATACTTGCTACAGATAATGGTGGCACAACATGGGATTACAGAGAGGCTCCAGATCCAGAATCTTCAATCGTTTCTGTATCTTACTTCAATCCTTATCGCATGTTCGCAGTAAGTGATTCTGGGCAGATCATATACTCAACATCCCCTGGTGGTTTTGAGTGGCAATTAAGAGAAATTGAATCTGCTGGTTACAATACAACACTTGGGATTGACATTTCTTCTATTGATGTCGTCTCATCCTCAAAAATTCTATTTTCTGGACCAAATGGATATCTAGGGTTGAGTCTTGACCAAGGCTTGAATGTTGAAAGAAATATACTACCTTCAGGAGTAAATACCTCATTCAATGATCATGCAATGTTCGACTACGTATCGGGAACAGTAGTTGGTGATTCAGGAGTCATCTTGTTTACTGATAGAGCAGGGGAAAACGAAGATATTGGCTTCGAAATCCCCGATTACAATAATTTTGGAGAGTTCGTCGAATATGCAGATGATATGCTTTTATCTGGATTTATTGCAACAATTAAAATCGTTTTATTCGGAATAGCATTAGGATTTATTATCGGTTTAATTCTAGCAATGATGAAAACAGCACCTACATCTCTCAAAAATTTACTAGAAAGTTATCCAACACGCCAAATCAAAGGGCTTGGAATAATTTGTTTAGTATCTGCACTATGGTTAATCTACTCTGGCCTCAGAAGGTTCCCTGATTTACAATTGAACGGAATAGAGTACATTTTCACCCCAGTTGGAGACCCAAGGGGATTTGCGATGTTTGGCCTTGGGGTTGCAATTTTTGTTATCTCAATACAATTTGTATTAGCAGATGAAAAATTATCTGGACCATTGTTCAAAATTCGACCCCTAAATGCGATAGCAACCGTCTACACAGATTTTTTCCGAAATACTCCATTAATTGTACAATTTATGTTCATTCACTTCGGAGTGAGATTGGGAATGAGAATTCAAGAATTAATGGAAGGTACATTTGGCGACCCAGGCATTGATGGAATTGACTACTTCTTCTATGGTGAACGGGCTTTCTTAAGTGCAATATTCACTCTAGGGCTAAATTCTGGAGCATACCAATGTGAGACAATCCGAGGTGCTATATCTGCTATACCATCAGGTCAAATGGAGGCTGGTAGGAGTATAGGATTAACCTATATTGGGACAATGAGATTGGTTATAATGCCACAAGCAATCAGAATTTGTATACCACCTATCGGTAACGAGATGGTGAATTTGGTATTGAATTCTTCACTTGCGATGGTAATTGGTTATTCTGAACTTTCAAGACAAGGGAAACTGATGATTGCGACCACTTTCCAAATATTTTCTGCCTGGGGATTGGTTATGATATCTTATTTCGTAGTCACTTGGACACTTGCCTTACTTCTCCGAAGATTAGAAGAGAAAACAAAAATCCCAGGGTTGGGAATTTCAGGGGGTGGTTGAATGGAAGATGTAGTTCTCTCAATTCGTGATTTACACAAGATTTACCCTGGAGGTGTTCATGCAGTTAGAGGAGTCGACTTCGATGTTCATGAGGGAGAGTCAGTAGCGATAATCGGATCTTCGGGTTCAGGAAAATCTACCGTTCTTCGATGTATTAACAGATTGATTGAGCCCACAGAAGGTGTAATTGAATTACGAGGGCAACAGATAAACACGCCTAATGCAAATGTAAACGAGGTAAGGAGTAGAATAGGAATGGTTTTTCAGTCATTCGAATTATTTTCTCATTTGAAAGTATTAGAGAATGTAACTCTAGGTTTACGACACGTTCGTGGAATGGGTAAATCGGAGGCAGAAGAAGTAGCTTTAGATGTACTAGAGAGAGTCGATATGCTTGAGCGAATAGATGCCTATCCTGGTAATTTATCAGGCGGGCAAAAGCAACGCGTTGCGATTGCTAGAGCGTTAGCAATGAAGCCAGAAGTCATCCTGTTCGATGAACCAACAAGCGCATTAGACCCAGAGTTGATCGGTTCTGTTTTGCAGACGATTCGAGGGTTAGCAGATGAGGGCATGACGATGGTTATTGTCACTCATGAAATTAATTTCGCTAGGGATGTTGCGGACAGAATCGTCTATTTGGATCAGGGCAAGGTAGCCGAAGAAGGACCTTCTTCAATAATCAACCAGCCAAAGACTGAGCGACTGCAGAGATTCCTCTCATCTATGCATGAAGATAAAATTTCAGAGGACATCGGAAATGAACTGGTAAGTACCCAAACAGACCATGGCTATGTTCCAGATGGAACCGGTAATCGACCTAGGTCTTGAGAAGTTTAGATCATTCCTTGTGCAGTCATCGCTTCTGCAACCTTCAGGAAGCCAGCGATATTTGCACCCGCAACATAGTTTCCTTCCATACCATATTTTGCGGCAGTCTCGGATGCTTGTTTGTGGATATTCACCATTATCGCCTCAAGCCGTGAATCTACTTCTTCACGTGTCCATGAAAGTCGAAGTGAGTTTTGGCTCATCTCCAACCCAGAAGTTGCTACACCACCAGCGTTACTTGCCTTACCTGGGGCAAACAAAATTCCATTTTTGTGGAATACTTCAACTGCTTCTGGTGTACAAGGCATATTTGCACCCTCTGCGACTGCAATGACATTGTTGTCAACTAGCATTTGTGCTTCCTCACCATTTATCTCATTTTGAGTTGCACATGGTAGAGCGATGTCGACGTCAGCCCCCCATAGGCCATTAAGAGCTGGTTCCGGTTCGGAAGGATTGTAGGCCACTCCTTCAAAACTATCTGCGTATTCCTTGATTCGGCCTCTGCGGTTGTTCTTCAAGTCCATAATCCACGCTAATTTTTCTCTGTCAATTCCAGACGGGTCATGAATCCAACCAGAGGAATCTGACATAGTGACTGGAATTCCTCCAAGGTCGAGTACCTTTTCGACTGCAAATTGAGCAACATTCCCACTTCCGCTAATCGAAACTTTGGCTCCCTCAAAGGATTTGCCTTGAGTGGCCAACATTTCTCTAGCGAAATATACCGTACCATAGCCTGTAGCTTCCGGTCGAATTAGAGAACCACCGTACGCAAGACCTTTGCCAGTTAGAACACCTGTGAATTCGTTTTGCAATTTCTTGTACATACCAAATAGATATCCGATTTCTCGACCGCCTACTCCAATATCGCCGGCAGGAACGTCACAATCTGCACCAATATGTCTCCACAACTCAATCATGAAAGACTGACAAAAGCGCATTACTTCTTGGTCAGATTTCCCCTTTGGGTCAAAGTCTGAGCCCCCTTTGCCCCCTCCCATTGGGAGTTGAGTAAGGCTGTTTTTGAACACCTGCTCAAAGGCTAGAAATTTTAGGATTGATTGATTGACCGAAGGATGGAACCTTAGTCCGCCTTTGTATGGCCCAATAGCGCTATTCATTTGGATTCTAAATCCACGATTTACCTGTAGTTCACCATTATCATCATACCAAGGCACCCTGAATTGAATAATTCTCTCAGCCTCTACTACAGACCTTACAGCTGGTAGATATTCAGGATGTTGCTGAATAACAGGGCCAAGACTCTCCAATACCTCCTCAACCGCTTGATGGAACTCTGGTTGATTAGGATCTCTTGCAATTACGCTATCATATACTTCTTTCATCGTCTTATCCATTTGGTTCACCGACGTTAGTATCCGATTCTCTAGTGCGACACCGGACGCTCCGGCGACCGGAGACCCCCTTTTGAATAGTATGCCTGAATATACTGTTCAGACTGCCCCGTAGGGGCAGTACTGAAATTAACCAAAGAGATATCTTTCAGCCAATTCTGCAACCGATTTCTCATAACCTGAGAGAGTCATTACGTATACCACGGCTTGGCTAACTTGTCTCTTTTTTAGTGCATCAGCGATTGGAGTGTGCTCACTCATCTTTCGAGTCTTACCATCATCTCCAATAATTCGAATATCAACTGCATCCATTCTAGGCTCAGATAACAAGAGTTTGACACTGGGCACATCTATTGCAACATATCCGGGGTCGAGCCCTGCTCTATGCGCTAGATCGTCCTCAACTTCTCTTCTCTTCTTCGAACTATTGGCGATTTCAATTAATTGCTCAATTTGGGATTCGGATAAATCACCCTGTCTTCTACTAGTGGCAACCTTAAGCATCTGACGATATTTTAGTCGCCGCATCATATCTCTGGAGTAATCACCCGCTTCGTAAAGTGCCTGCCAAATCTCGGCATCGACACTCCTCTGCATATCTTTTGGTTCTGGTAGCGAACCCTCTGAACGTTCCACGGCCCTACTAAGCATAACTTCCGTAACTCTTGTTACTCGGTGGAAATACACTGCACTATACATCAAACCTCTAGCAAGTAACATTCCTTCAAGAGAGGCAAGTCCTCCTTCTTCTACGGCAATGTCCCCTCCATGTCTTCTAAGACATGAAATCAATCGATGATGATCAACAATTCCGTGCGTAACTCCTGTAAAATGGGAATCCCGTAGTAAGTAATCCATCTGATCGCAATCTACTGGCCCGTGGACCAAATGACCGAGGGTTTTGTCCTCTGTGACCAAGTCTTCCTTGCCATCGGTCCAGGATAGTAGGGTTCTCTCGGAGCCCTTTGCATCTGGACCTCGGATTAAACTTGCAACATCTTCGGGTTCAATATTGTAAGATTCTAGAATATCTGGAATTCTTTTTCGGTTTTCGAGACTAGACTCTTCGCCTTCTCGTAAAACATCGTATTCGCCCAGAATTATTCCTTCGGTAATTGACATGTGATCGAGCCCTCCCCTCTCATGCAAAATATGTTCAAGGGTGTGGGAATATGGTCCATGGCCGACATCGTGTAACATGCCAGCAACTTGCACCAAGGTCTTTTCAGATTCATCTAAGGACATTGCATCCGCCATCATCCCACCTACGTGTGATACACCAAGCGAATGTTCGAAACGTGTATGGTGAGCTCCCGGAAATACAAGATGGGCAAGGCCTAATTGTTTGATATGGCTTAGTTTGTTCATCTCTGGAGTAGATAGCAATTCTTCTCTGACTCCATCAAGAGAAATTTGCCCATGTATCGTGTCGTTGATGACCTTCATGACACACCCTGCAGGATTCCGAGATAACCACCCCCCTTCAACTGAACTGCTAGGGATGGATGGTGAAACAACTGAGAGATTGTAGAAGATTCGTGTAAATTTCCAGTATTTGTATTTCAAATGTATTTCATTTGCAATACGTTTAATACCCTAAGGCTTTCTCACAGGCTTAGGAGGAAGGTGGAGTGGCAGGCCAAAGCCCTATGATTTCGTTAAGAATTCCAGAAGACTACTTGCTCGAACTTGAGCGCAGGGTTGGATTCGATGGGATGAGAAACAAGTCTGATGTTATTCGAGAAGCCATTAGGAGACACTTGGCGACACCTGCTTTTTCTTCCGGCACCCGCATCGAGGTAGAATTAGGTCCTGACCTGAGTGTTCGCTTGGACGACTTTTGTCGAATACATGGAGAACAACCGGATGTAGTCCTAAGATATGCAGCGCGCGAACACATAGCGCGCTCCTCTACTGACGATGCAACAGTCGACGCGGTGCTAAGTAAGCGCCTGGAAGAGCTTCGTGCTCGATTTGACGATTCGACTGAACAATGAGGTGAGAGACATGGGTGAGAATGGGATGCACTCAAACTCCGCGGGGGGGCGGCAAAGTCGCCCCTCCGCACAAACTTCTACTCGAGCAATCCTTACTGTAGGATTCAATGGTCTTCGAAAGAGGGCAAAACTATCCAACGCGGTGGGTTACTCGCCCTCTGATGCCCCTCGACACGAGCGACCTGACCTTTCAACACGTAGCAGACATCACGACCTAGAAAATCGTGAAAATTGAAACTCAACACACACCGTCCCGCCCAATTCGGGCGGGGCACACCTAATTTCTTACAGATTCATCTGGCTGAGACTTTCTTTTCAATTAGTTAATATTCAAATTTCACAGAATTGTTTGCATTTGATTTGGTTCAAATTTCACCATAGATAAAGCCAATCTTCTTGGGCGGTCTATCAGCAGGTGAGAAACCATGGCCTCGAAAGTAGTCGATTCTTCGGCGAGGTACTTCGCTCACCCCGAAGTTAGAGAATCTCAGTCGGACATGATTACCGATGGGATTGAGGCACTATTGTGTGAGGGGACTTTGCTGGCTTCGGCCCCCACAGGAATAGGTAAGACCGCGGCCTCATTAGCCAGTGCGATTAACGTACTGAGATCTTCTTCTGACAATCTGAAAATATTATTCCTAACAGGTCGTCAATCGCAGCATAGGATAGTTGTAGACACTGTTCAGAAAATTAACCAGAAGCTTGGCACAACAGAGCCTTCGATTAGATTGGTAGATCTAATCGGTCGCGAAGGTATGTGTCGCAATGTCGATAGAATGAGTGGAAAATGCGACTGCGAAGATGATTTGGACGGCTCGATGAGAGATGAATTGAGAGCTGATATGCAAGCGAACATTCTGCGAAGGCCTACTCACGTTGACGATTTAATTCAGAATAGTAGACGAGTTAATCTATGCCCTTGGGCAACAGCTAGAGAGACAGTGAAAAATTGTGACATATTGGTTTGTGATTACAATCACGTTTTCATTGATAGTGTTAGAGAGGCATCATTAACTTCTATGGGAGTGGATATTGAAAACACTATTCTGATTGTTGATGAGGCACATAATTTGCCAGATAGAGTTCGTAATGGAATGGAACGTCGAATAATCTCTAACACCTTTCGAGATGCACGATTTGAGGTACAAGAGCACTTAGAAACATCCATTGAATTGGCGGCATCAAAAGGAGAAGATGTAGAATTAGAAGAAATGGAATGGGCTGAAAGATCACTAAAACGGCTTCAATCTCAGATGCCAACTTGGTTCTCTGCAAGGGAAAAAGAATTAGCTCGCTCAGATGATGAAGATATGCAAATTGCGACTAGTAATCTAC
>CALEIW010000240.1 GCA_937876055.1 uncultured euryarchaeote | reverse complement strand
CGCGCAAATCAACAAATTATTCCTTCTAACTCTGAATTATACTTCACGAACCTAATGGAATACAATAACGGAACTCATCCATTGGAATTGGATAGTGATCAGGATTCAATGGTAATGGAGCCGGTATTTAGTGGAGGTATTGTGGTTGATTATGTACAGAATCTAAATCTTTCAGATGGTCGGGAGGTATTCAAATATGGAACAAATCCCCTTGACAATGATACCGATGGAGATATGATGCCTGATTTTTACGAGTACTATCGAGGTTGGAATGAGACTAACGATAATTGGTCGTCTTATCTTGAAATCTCTGTAGTCTGGCATCAAGTCACTCCGAATGTTCTGAAACCTGTGAAGGTAAATGGAGGCACCATTGCTAGACCTGATTTAGAGTATACATGGTTCACTCACGATGCGACTGACCCTAACGATGCAGGGCAAGACGCAGATAACGATGGAGGGTGGGATTGTACGGGAGGGAATTGTGTATACGTCCCCTACAATAATTTCCAAGAATACTACGGAGTAGTAAATGCAACACTCTCATCGCCAACTTTGGTAAGGCAGGCCAATCTATACGATTGTTCAGGAAATATTGTTCAGGAGTGGTGGCAACTAAGGGAATCTCTGCTTGGAACTTGTGGAGGAGCTGCTGCGTTACAGAGCAATTACATGAGGATGTACAAGATAAATAATGACGATTTACTCTATGCATACATTGTAAATGACAATGATCTAGATTACCAATACCTAGACGAATCTGACGACGAAGTACATGTTAATGGTGCATGGACCGATAACTACCAACGCTTTGCTGGAGACCGATATCACTACCCCAACACTGGGTTGGGAGAATTTGTATGGGGATGGTGGATAATTGATATTGATGGAGACCAAATTGCCGATGGAACCGACCCCACCAATTGGGACACAGATGGCGATTGGGCCAACGATTTCTTCGAAATTGAAGACGATATGTTAGATGGAGTTCGCGGAAATTCGGGTTCACCAATTCGATATGATGACCGAACAACAAATTGAGGGCAACCTATTCGGTTGTTTCATCAGTAAGGTTTGCGAGGATTGACTGTGGACGAGAATGCCAAGATACCAGGGGTTGATGCCCCTATCGAGGAAAGATTGCTATTTCTGCAAGAAAACATGGTAAATTTCGTCAAACAATACAGCCTACCTGTGATTGAAGTATCCCTAGTTGTCTCCAAATACATTCGAGCATTACTAGAATCACTTGAACGGGCTGCATCCGCGAGTGGGGAAGAAATCCCTGAAAATATCTCTAAAGCATGGGAGATTGATGCCGATTTGACTGCACCCACAATAGATTCTTTTCCGCTGGATAAACTACTCGGGACACTAGATGAAGATAGAATGGACATCTTGGATACTATGATGAGAGTAATCATCAATGGTGCAGAGATTCCCTTTTCTTCTGCTCTGACATTACTTCGAGATTGGGAAATGAGATTGAGAATTCAAATGGCGGAAGCGACAAGCCCAGGTCATCTCTTTAGCCCGATGGAATTACCAGAAGGATTCTAGTTTTCCACAATACAATACGGGCAAGATTTGCTAACAACATATTGTTCGCTTCGCATTTCTTCTTCGGTTAGAGGCTCTCTGCAAGCCCAACACATCTCAGTTGTGGTCTCTTCTAATGCCGGATCTACAGCGACCCTTCTATCAAAAACGAAACAATCTCCATTCCAATGGTCCCCGCCAACCTCTTCGAAATAACCGAGTACACCTCCCTGCAATTGTCTGACGTCCGACCATCCTTGTTGCATCATAACTGCACTAGCTTTTTCACAACGGATGCCACCTGTACAGAACATTACCACAGTCTGATTTTTGTCAATTTCAGACTCTGCAACAGCATCTGGAAATGCCCTGAAAGAGGATAAATTAAGGTCAATTGCTCCTTCGAATGTACCTAATCGAACCTCGTAATCATTTCTAGTGTCTAGAACAACAATTTCTCTACCTTGGTCCAACCATGTTTTGAATTCATGAGGTGTAACCGATTCACCAGTTGATTCTGCAGGGCGAATAGAATCTAGCCCGAGGGAAATAATTTCGTTCTTCAATCTAACATTCATCCTTCTAAATGACATTCTTTCACTGTAGGATATCTTAATTGGAATTTCCTTGAACCTCTTATCCGATTCTAGGTATTTCAAAAAATGGTCAATCGAGGATTGTTTTCCAGAAAGAAAGAAATTTATTCCTTCATAACTTAACAAAATTGTACCTAGTAACCCTAATTCATCACAAGTTGATTTGAAGGGAGCACGAAGCTCGTCTCTGTCTGGAAGATCAACGAAGCGATATCCTGCAATATTGACGATTTCACCTGTCATTCAATCACCTAACTCGATTCAGCCCGTGCGACTATTCCGCTTGAAACCCACCACGCATCGCCAATAGACCAAATATAGAGTACTGGCCATAATACAACAGTAAGGATTAGTGGAAATTGAACTGCAAACCAACTAGCAGCTTTTCGATGTTGTCTATTGAAATGTTGGCCGATGAATAAGAAAGGTATCAATGCCAAAGCAATAGCGATTAATGGCCTTAATGCACCCCACGGTCCTATACCACCACTAATTTCGTACCAGATTACTTTGACGACGCCTAAAGGACCTGCGTCGTCCACCTCATCGTCGACAACCTCAACGACGTAATCCGCACTCATTACCCCATGGTCAGGCCTTTGGCGAATGAATATGACGATTCTTTGACCACGCAAGACACAACTATGGATAGCCCTTCGGTGACACGTGAAACCCAGAGTTCTGCTTACCTCATTCCCAGAATTTGGAGGACACGATGAGAATATCTCAAAGAAAATAATGTTGGCTTTTGAATCCACTGGAATTGATGGAATAACATTGGAAACTAAATTATTGACATGTGATGAAGAAGGTTCACGAAGAGTGTCTAACCTAATTGAGCAGGGAGAGAAATATGACGCAATCATCCAACTGGGACTGGCCGATTCTAGAAAGGAAATTTCATTGGAAAGATGGGCTCATAATTACTCTAATTTCACTATTCCAGATAACTCGGGAAGGATGGCCAATGAAATCATCATCGAGCGTGGACCCGAAAAGTATCAGGCAACGGTTTCAAAGCATGTTTTGGATGAGGAATTTGAGAACGATGAAGATGTAGTTTGGAGCAATTCTGCTGGTCAATTTGTCTGTAACGAAACAATCTACAGGACATTAAATTCGATAGAATTAATGGGCGGAAAAATACCAGCAATTTTTGTCCATTTGCCGCCAGAATCTGAGATTTCACTTACAAGGCAAATGGAAGTAATTTCTCGTATTATCAAAACACTGGCATCTAAACCTAGGTTAGAAGTCGTAGGTGCACTCTTGTTTAATTCTGAAAGACGAATATTAGCCTGTAGAAGGCCGCCGCAAGATGTCTGGGCAGGTTGGTGGGAATTTCCAGGAGGTAAGATCGATGAAGGCGAAACTGAGAAGGAGGCTTTACGTAGGGAAATCATAGAAGAATTAGGAATCATTGTTAACCCAAAAAGTAGAGTTGCATCTCTTCAATATGAGTACGAGGATCGATTCGTTTCATTGTCTATCTGGGATTGTGGGGTTGTTGATCATGAATCCATTGATGTAAAAGAACACGATTTGATTTCGTGGTTAGACCAATCTTCACTCAATACCGTAAAGTGGCTTCCAGCCGATGAACCCTTGATTGAAGAGTGGATGAGATCGGGAATACCCTATTCTTGATTTGAATTCATGGTTCTATTGCCCTTGTTATCAAACCATTCTACAGGAGTTCCATCATCATCCATACTCAGTTCATCACCAAGGTGTCTTGGTATGCTGTTTCTACCCTCATGCCAAGTAATTTGCTCAATCCACAACCCTAGGTCTTTGCCTTGTAATGATACTTCCATAACTCCCCCGAGAGGGACTTCATCTACCACAAATGCTACTTTGCCTACAAATGCAGCCTGTCTAGATAATTGAAAATGAGTGGAATCTCTCTGTAGGTTCATCGTCATTGCATCAAATGCAGTATCTAAAATCCGATTAGTTGAGCAATATTCGATTATTCCAGATAAAGATTGAGATTTTCCAGAAAGCTTGCTATCATCTCGGGTAACTGGAAAACTTTCGTCATTCGCGTTAATTTCGCAATCCCAATCATGAAAAAGTGACTTTATTGCTTTCTCAACAAGAGTGATATTTTCATGGGTTTTGACTATGGTGGAGACTGTAATCTCCGGTTCCATGCACGACCGAGGATGTGTATAGGTCATGATTGCTGTGGATAATCGACCTCCCATGTTCACGAATGATTCAAACCATTGATTTGTGAGGCGCGTCTATGGCACAGCGTTCTCCGTTGATTAGCGCGGGCTTGCTTCTAGCGCCTACAATATGTGTGGTAGCCCTTAGGTTTGGGCTTCCAAACATCGAGGAATTACTCAAACAAGACCTAATCGCCCAAGCGATTATTCACACCATTGCGGTAATTTTAGGAATAATCATGTATCTAAAATATCGAGTTGTTGAGGATCACGAATATCATCGTTCTAGTGCAATCAAGGGGCTATCAAGTATGTACCGACTTGAGGAAAAAGGGCTGTGGAGTCGTGGGGATTCAGCTTTGGAAAAATTGGAAGCTCAAGCCCGTAGAGAACCGAAAGGAAGAGCGGGCTTAAGATTTCAAAAGAGAATGAGTGGTAGAGTATCGGATTTGAATAAAGAAGGCTCCGAACTTGAACTAGATTCAGAAGATTCGCGGATGGATGTAGATGTTCAAGTAGAAGGTGTATCATATGATTCCGATTCGAACTCAACTCAATCAGAAGATGAGAACAAGCCCGCGGGGGCATTGGGGGCCAGTGCAGAAGCTTCCGCTCAACGACGCCTTGCAAAAGAATTAGCTCGTCGAGAAAAGCAAGTTGCAAAAGACGAAAAGAGGGCAATAAAACAGGCAAAGAAGGAAGCAAAGGCTGCTGCTAAGGCGGAGAAAATAGCCGCAAAGGCTGCTGCCAAAGCCGAAAAAGCCGCAGCAAAAAAATCAAAATCAGCCTCTTCAGAAACTAACTGGGATGCAATGGAAGACTCTCAATGGCAACCCGAAGTACCCTCATCTATTGCACAATCTGTAATTTCTTGCCAAGAGTGCGGGGCTGTAAACAATAGCGGTACCGCATACTGTAGTAGTTGCGGTGCTTTTCTGTAAGCATTCCAATGGGTTGAAAACAGACGCTTTGGAGCATTAGTTGTGGTGGTCGCTTGAGTCAGAAGAGAGACTACTATGAGGTATTAGGCCTAGACCGAAAAGCGTCTGACCCTGATATCAAGAAAGCCTTCCGCTCAAAGGCTAGAGAATTTCATCCGGATAAGAATCCAGATGACCCTGAGGCGGAAGCGCGCTTCAAGGAAGTACAGGAAGCATACGCTATTCTTTCTAATCCGGATGAAAGAAGAAAGTACGACATGTTCGGCCATGATCGTCCTGGTGGCTCTCCATGGGGTTCAGGAGGGTTCCAAGGCGTCAATATCAGCATCGACGACTTATTCGGAGGGGGTTTTGACTCGATTTTCTCATCTCTTTTCGGCGGCGGTTCTAGACAACGACCCTCACGGGGGGCTGATCTTCTTATTCGCCATGTGATTAGTTTCCAAGATGCCTTTACTGGGCTTGATGATGAAATAGAAATCGACGTACTGAATCGTTGTGATAGTTGTGAGGGAAGTGGTTCTCAAACACCTGATGGTATCAGAGTTTGTCCCACTTGTGATGGAAGAGGAAGGCTAACTCGTATCGAAAGAATAGGGCCGTTCCAACAACAAGTAACCCAAGATTGCAGAGCATGTGGAGGAGATGGTAGAATCATCCAAAATCCGTGTAAAAATTGCAATGGCGAAGGACGAGCCGAACAACCAAAGAAAGTCAAATTTAGTGTCCCTGCAGGTATTGAGAGTGGAACTAGATTGAGATTGAGTGGACACGGGGAATCTCCCAGGGATCAAAACGGAAAACCGGGTAATTTGTACATTGAAATTGAGGTGGAAGAGCATGATTGGTTTGAAAGAGATGGTTCGGATTTGTTGATGGCTCTTCCAGTAAGTTATGTTGACCTTGTCTTAGGGACAAATATTGAAATTCCACACATCGATGATTCAAATCTAACTGTTAGTATTAGCCCTGGTTCAAAACCAGGAGAGACTGTTACAATTCCAAATCGAGGCTTACCTTATCCAAGAGGTGGGAGAGGTAGAGGTGCGGTAATGGTTCTACTAAAACTCTCAATGCCGAACAAGCTATCGCGCTCTACCAAAAAGCAACTAAATGAATTGAAGGAAGATTTGGCTAGCGGCGCATCAATCACTGATGACATCATCAATGAAGCAAGAGATAGGCGCCGCTCATGACCAGTCTATCGCTCTATTAGGTACTGCTGCCAAGGGCTCTCCGTTTACCAATCCGGAAAGGTGAAAGCCAATATTCGAAGGTTCTCCTGAGATGGTTAATCTCAGGAATGTGCTCGTCCGAGGAGATAATGTATCCAAGAATATTTCATCACCATTGAAGAGGTGCTTAGGTGATACTTCTGCAATATTTACACTCGAGCCTTCCGGTGCATAAACTCGCATTGCAGCCAATTCCCAAGGGGAGTCTGAGAGATGAATTCCAATCAGCATCGTGGCCTTTCCTTCGTTTATTCTCCAAGCACAAATTTCTACTTGTTCTGTGTTATGTCTAAGTAAAGGCTCACCCCAGTCTTCAACTACAGCCCGCCAAGGGCTATCTCCTAGTTGATGGAGGGCTGAATCGATTACCTGTTCATTGGTATCTTCTTCTGCGAGTAATGCAGTTAGACGTTCACGTAATCGCCTCAATCTACGTAATTCATGCTGTTCGATATCGATTTGTCCGAGCCCATCTCGCCAACGATTTCTATTCCAAAAAATGACTAGTATAGCAGGGGCGAGAAGGAAAAACCCTGCAAAGATATAGTAGTCAGTAAACAGGTTCGATTGGTCGGTGAATGAATCAGGATCGATATCTATAATTTCTCCACCATTTACAAGTTTGAAATCATAATATGTCAAACTAGCATCGCCAATTTTCTCAACCCTAATCGCATGGACGCCATGGGGTGTATCAATTAATCCTCCATCTGAGGCATTCTGAATCAACCATGTTTCTTGATTAAGGACAAAAATTTGGTAGCTAACTGGTTGTGTAAGATCCGCGTCAATATGTAATCTAGAGCCATTCGCAGAGGTTACCTCAAAGGAAAAAATATCAACAAATTCATCCCTTGACATTCTTGCATTAATGGTTTCATTGAAAGAAATCTGAGGCCAACTCCCTAGTTCTTCGGAATCCACCCATAGCCTGTCAGGTGCGTCTCCCATCGCCCCTGCATCCCCTTTAGGATACTCTGTCAGAGCGATATTCCATTCTGCAAGACTTTCTGAAGTCATTCGAAATTCCAAAGCCACCGTATCAACATCCGTCGTTATTGCATTTGTGCAATCGCCCTCTACATTGGAGAGAGTTCCATCAGAAGAAATCAAGAATACCTCGAAATTTACTTCATCTAACCTATCCCAACAATTCAGTGAAATGTCCATTCTACTCGCGGATTCTACCCGAATCGTGTCTCCTTCCGTGTCACTTGGCGAAATCCAACCGATAAGGTTCTGTGCCTCGATTGGGAATGGCAGTGGTTCATGATCACCCCAGTCGGCAGATAATTCCCCCCATGAAGCCTCTAAATTAGGAGGGTGGCTTAAGATGTACAACTCATAAACGGCAAATTCATTTTCAGGCAGTTGCTTTACTCGTAGCCAAAGATTTCCGTCCTGAGGATATTCGAATCGAAACCAACCGTCATCGTCGATTTCAAAGGCATCTAGGAGAGTCTTAGAGGAATCGTTTCTAAGCCAAAATTCTATATCTACAGATTCAGGCATTAATGGCCACGGCATTTCGATAATATCGCCTGCATTGCCAACAATTTCGATTGAATCTTTATCAGATCCATCATTAAGTGTTCCAACTATTAAATGAGTCCCTGAGTGTTCAATTTTTTGACAATTGTCGATGGGACAATCCCAGATGGGATCTACAATTTCTTGGTTAACTGTAATGCCTGGACTGGGTACATTATCTAACCAATCCTCATCTTCGATTATTATTGTAGAGGAATCGGCATTGACCCATTCACTCATTTCAAATCGCAAATCATCTAATGATGTTCCACCGTTGGCGGTAACTTGGAAATCAACCTGTCCGAAGGCTTCGAATGATAGCTCAATTCTATTTGAGTCCGAAACCGTGTAATTTTCTTCTAGAGTCGTAACTTTAAGTTCCATTCCTGGGCAGGATGACTTCTGACACCAGATTCTGATGAAAATAGGACTAGGTTCGTCAAAATCACTTGAATTGTCGATTAACGTAACAGTATTTTCACTATCCTGAGCAGTAACATGAGAAACACTTCCAACTAGGAATATGAATATCACCAAAATGACACTTGAGGTCCGGTTCACGGCCCTTCGGACCGGCTTCTGCATTAGAATGCTTCAAGCGAACCGCATCGTTAGCGGCCTCGATGAGAGAGGGTGCTGATGAGCGGCCGCTGGCGCGAAGTGTTGTCGCAAGAGGGCGGTTTGCACGTATTTTCTCTCTCGGCGACCGGGCCTCACCTTCCTCCTGGACTCCTGGGCTGGTAGTTGCTTCAGATGACCCAGAAATCCCACTTGAATTTGCTGCATTTAGAACACTACGAGATTCCAGAGTAATCCCTGCTAAATTGTCCATCGAAGTGCTGGGTGATTTATGCCTACCATTCGGGAAATCGGAAATATGGAATGCAGAGGAGGGGCTCATTTTACCTTCCAGCCTAGTTGAATCGAATAGTGGAGAAAAATCGTTTGGCGGTCAATTATTACCCGTCTCCTGGCAATCCCTCCATCATGATGAGGGACTATTGGACAATTCGCTAGAGCCATCAATCGTTTCCATAATTGATGCACCCCAACTTGCAGAACGCCCTGGTAAACTTGTAGAGGCAATTGATGCAATTAGGAGACGATTTCCAACTTCACTCATCTGGACACCGGGTATAGGTGGGCCAGACAATTGCGCCCTACTATCTTGGATGGGCGTCGATTTATTCGATTTGTCAAGATCTAGAGAAGCCGTTGCGAGAGGCGTCATTCTAACTGAAGATGGTCCACGTGAACCTGAATCGACAGCGGGAGAAAAATCTGACTTCCAAACTCAACTTGAGGCTTGGAAAAGAGCCCTTGGGGCAACACGTTCCGCCATCAGAGAAGGGACGATTCGTCAGCTTGCAGAACGACAGGCATTGTCGAGCCCTAGGTCTGTTGAGAGACTGCGAAGACACGATTCAATCATGTCTGAAAAGGCAAGTGTGGATGCTGGTTCTGCCGGATTAGAAAGTGTAATCAAAGAAGGAACTAGACTACTTTGCCATTCCTATACAAGTAGAAATGACCCCTTAATCCGAGAGTGGAGAAGACGAGTTTCGCAGGTGCACACCCCTCCTACTCACCAAAGCAAGGTTCTAGTCTTGTTACCTTGTTCTGCTAAGAAACCGTATCGTCTTTCACAATCCCATCGTCGGTTTCAAAGAGCTATTCCCACAAGGGGTGTAAATGAAGTCATGGTTACTGCCCCATTAGGTTTGGTTCCAAGAGAATTAGAGGACTTCTGGCCAGCGGCTCATTATGATATTCCTGTTACTGGTGATTGGGATATCGACGAATTACTAGTCATTCGGGAAATGGTCCGAGAATATGCAATTAGGAATGAATTTGAATTAATCATTAATCATTCTGGGATAGAGTTTGAAATTCCAACAATTAAGATTCTCGACACAAGACTTGGAGAATCTGCTGGTTCACAGAATTCTATCAGCAGGCTACAAGAAGCCATAGAAAATGCAAGTAAAGAATACAAATTACCTAACCCAAAAGAAAGTTTTCACCGACTTGAGAAACTCAAGTCAGCCTCACGTTTTCAACACGGTACTGATGAATGGTTGGAAGGCGCAAAAGTAACTGGCAGACCGCCAATTTTCAGAATTGAAAAGAACGGATTACAAGTTGCACTATGGAATCCTCGTTCGGGTCGTTTTTCGTTCTCTAAGGCGTCATTGCCCATATTAGATGCCTGTAATGCCTTACCGAGGGTAGAATTGGTTTCTAATTTTGATTGGCGTGGGGATTTATTCTCTACAAATGTCGTCAAGGCGGACCCAAATATTCGCTCTGGCGATGAAGTTCTAGTCTTCCAAGACGGTGTTTTGGTAGGTAGTGCAAGGGCCGAAGCATCTGGTTGGGAATGGCCTAGGGGGCCAGGTAGATTGGCCAAGGCAAAGCACCGTCTTTGATGAACCACCCTTTGGGTGACATGCGTAGCGATTAAAGAGGGGCAGCAGGTCGGCGAGCCGCTTGAGGTGACTGAATTGGCACGAATGCACAGTAAAGGTAAGGGAAAGAGCGGCTCTGATAAGCCAAATGTTTCCGATGCTCCAAAGTGGTCCGAATCAGATAAAAAAGCCGTAGAGGACCTAATCCTCAAGTTATCCGGTGAGGGGCATTCAACCGCAATGATTGGAACTATACTTCGTGATCAACATGCAGTTCCGGACGTTAGGTTGGTTACCGGTGAGAGAATCTCTGAAACTCTAGAGAGAAACGGAGTCGGAGGAAAGTATCCAGAGGACATGATGAATCTAATGCGCCAGGCATTGAGGATGATTGACCATCTAAACAGTAATCACAAAGACTTACACAATCGCAGA
Organism: uncultured euryarchaeote; assembly: GCA_937876055.1. Taxonomy (GTDB): domain Archaea; phylum Thermoplasmatota; class Poseidoniia; order Poseidoniales; family Thalassarchaeaceae; genus MGIIb-O1. Next base: position 333 of record CALEIW010000240.1, on the reverse strand, counting down.
CAATTAGAGTTAACCGAATCTAGAATTCGTCGTTTGGCCAAGTACTACATCGGTACAGGAAAAATTGATTCTGATTGGACATACAAGAGGGATGAACTCCGACTAATGGTCGAGTGAGATTTACCTCTTTCTCCATCTAGTAATTGCATAATTGCAAAGCGATGGGGATTTGAACCCCCCACAGCAAGCAGGTACGATGCGGCAACTGCTTGAGTCGGAGCCTTTCACGTCGGTGGCTCCCAGCCTGAACCGAGCAGTTTCTGATTTCAAAGGACACAATGGTCCTGTGATGTTGCTGGCAGCTCCATCTCTTATTGGTGCGCTTTCTATCGC
>CALEIW010000239.1 GCA_937876055.1 uncultured euryarchaeote | reverse complement strand
ACTAATGGAAACTATTAATCAAGTCGGCCTTCCAAAAGGAGTCGTTAACCTAGTTCATGGTGATGGAATAGGTGCTGGTGGCCCACTAACGTCTCATCCGGATGTTGACCTTGTCTCATTCACAGGAGGTACGGCTACCGGAGCCAAGGTTGCTGCAGCCGCAAGTCCAATGTTCAAGAAACTCAGTCTAGAATTAGGCGGCAAGAATGCAAGCATAGTATTCGACGACTGTGATTTCGAGAAAACCGTCGAAGGAGTGACTAGAGCCGCATTCCTAAACCAAGGACAGGTGTGCCTATGCGGCTCTAGAATTCTTGTCCAATCTGGAATTTACGATGAATTTGTTGAGTCTTTTGTCAATTCAGTTGAATCAATGAAAATCGGTGACCCTTCGGACGAATCTACTCAATTAGGGGCATTGATTTCAGCAGACCATCTCGCGAAAGTGGAAAGTTACGTCGAGTTGGCTAAGGAGGAGGGAGGCGAGACACTCACAGGAGGATATCCCTGTCTTCCAAAAGAGTTCGAGCATGGCAATTGGCTGGCGCCTACTGTCATTTCAGGTGTAGCAACAGATGCTCGATGTACAACTGAGGAAATCTTCGGCCCTGTTGTAACCATACATCGATTTGAGAGTGAAGAAGAAGCAATTGCGATTGCAAATAACACCCGCTATGGATTGGCGGGAAGCGTTTGGACTAGCGACTTAGAAAGGGGACAAAGAGTTGCGGAAAATATTGACACTGGCATGGTTTGGGTCAATACTTGGCTACATCGAGATTTGAGAGTTCCATTTGGTGGAGTCAAGGATAGTGGGGTCGGAAGAGAAGGTGGGCGTTGGAGTCTCGGCTTTTTCTCAGAACCAATGAACATCTGCCTCAAACACGATTGAAAACATCAACTCTGAAATGTGAGTTCGTTCGCGTGACGCATTAGAATATGGCCTCTGTGGGAATTATTGGACTCGGTTCATACGTGCCTCCTCACGAAATGAGTAATGAGGATTGGGCGGAAATCGTTGAGACCAGCGATGAGTGGATAGCCACCAAAACTGGCATGAAAAGGCGACGAATCGCTGACAAAGATACACACACTTCAGATCTAGCTGTAGAAGCATGCAAGAGGGCTCTGGATGATGCTGGATTAACTCCAGACGACGTAGATTTGGTAATACTCGCAACCTCATCCCCTGACGTTCCACTTTCCTCGACAGCTGGAATTATTCAGGAAAAATTGGGTTGTTCGGATTGTGGGGCTTTCGACATCAATGCGGTTTGTGCAGGATGGGTTTACGCCCTAGATGTAGGTGCTAGATTTGCTGCAACTCCCGGTTACGACAAGGTTCTAGTCGTCGGCTCTGAAATTTATTCTCGTATTCTAAATTGGCAAGACAGAACCACCTGTGTTCTGTTTGGTGACGGAGCGGGGGCGGCTGTTCTAGGAAAGGTGGAAGATGGAAAAGGCATCTTGGGCTCTTGGCTAACCAGTGATGGTAGCGGCTCGGGTGTAATCGAAATTCCAGCAGGTGGAGTTAGAGTTCCGATTCCAAGTGATAAATTTGAGGAAGGAATGCAATACTTCCACATGGATGGGCGAGCGGTCTGGAACTTCGCAATCGAGGCTTTTCCACAAGCGGTACTTAGCGCACTGGAACGGGTTGGGAAAAGTTTGGATGAGGTCGATTTAGTAATCCCTCATCAGGCCAATATCAATATCATCAAAACGGGAATGGAAAAACTTGGCCTGCCGATGGAAAAAACATTCACAAATTTACACAAGTACGGAAACACCGCCGGTGCAAGTGTGCCAATCGCCATGCGAGAAGCGATGGATGAGGGTCTGATTGGCCCAGGGTCTCTAGTGGTTACCGCTGCATTTGGTGGCGGTTTAGCATGGGGTGCTAATGTCATCCAATTCTAATTTCATTTCTAGGATGAATATTTAGCATATATATGGGAATCAATTTCATTGTGATACAATCCATATTCACAAGGGTGACGGACAGACCAATGGAAACTGTACACTACCTTGCAATAGCGATAAATTTAGCATCAATAATTTGGTTAATTTGGGTGCTTAGACCACCAAAAGGACTGGTTATCCCTTTACAATAAATCTCATCATTCTTGAGAAAGAACTGCGATGACTAACGCAATATCTACCGTGCCAAAGTTGTGGCTATCCTCACTGGCAGTTGGGTCTGGATTATCTCCCACCAGGAATAATTGCTCATCCTCTATAGATTGTATTCTCTTTATTATCCTTAGATTTGGCATGAACGGATGATCTAACAATACTACCTGCCCTACTGCTACGGAGGTTGAGTCTATTCTCTCAAACTTAGCAGTGCAACCCTGCTTAAGTGTAGGCCACATTGAGTCGCCGTTTACGACGACATTCAGGAAGCGCGAATCCATGGGTCTTCACGGCCCTTGGTTCCCCAGAAAATGTGGTGGATTGCTTCAACTGCATCCATTAGTTCCTGAGCATGCTGCTCCGAGACTTCTACCTTACACGCGGAGCAGAGTTTTGCTGCCTGCCAGAAAGTGTCGTGTAGGTCAGGAATTGATTCTAGGTGTTGAGGCTTGAAGTAATCAGTCCAAAGTACCAATAATTCGTCCTTGCACTTTTGAGCTTCTTCTTCCTTGATTGTGGCATAGCGGCTCATTGTGTTGATATAGCTTGCAGTACCACATTCTGAGCCGTGATTTTCTGCAAGTGTGACCATCTTCTTAGTCATCGATTGAACAGCCTCAGCGGCTATTCTTGCACTTGCAGGGTCGTAGACTCCACAAGGACCGTCGCAGTGGGCGCTGGCTTCGATAGTTTGGATAAATTCGTTGTCGTTGTCTGTCATTTGACTCACCTTCGAATAAGCGCATTAGGTGCCGCATTATCAATGCGACTAATCTAACCCTTCATGCAATTAAACCAAGGTTCACTGTTCGTAGGGTTCCCAAGCACCCGTCAAGACGTTGTGCTTGAGTAGACTTCCATCTGGGTTCTGTACCCAAACATCCCCATTGTCATCGCGCCAAACTTTCTGACCGTGTTCGTTGACTTGGGCATCAGGGGGTGCTTCGATTTTCGGAACTGGTGGTGGTGCGGTAGCTAGAAGACTGTCAAGGTCTAATTCATCGGCGACTTCAGCGGGTTGTGAGGTGTCTTGGGATTCCGTAAGTACCTCTTCCTGCACTTCTGCCTCATGAGTCAAATCCATTCCAACTTGTTCAGTAATCGGTTCATCCATTGATTCTGTAACTGTTTGTTCTGCTTCTTGTAAGTCAAACGTTGTGGCAGATGGAGTTTCAACTGGCTGAGGTTCAGGCTTGGATTCGACTTGAGGTTTGGTAGTTTGGTCAAACATTCGGTCTTCCGCCGATACCCTCACTTCAACCCCGCCTATCTGCCGAACCTCGTGAGTGCTATCATCAGCCTCTGCTTTCTCCGTTCGACCACCTATACCCATTCGTACGCTAAATCCAATTACTCCTAGGATAATGAATCCGATAACTAGGTGAACTGCTGCTTGCCCATAGGTTTGGTAGAACTTCACTGTAGGGAATTTGTCGGAATTGTCCCCTTTTCCATCGCCATCAGTGTCCAACCACTCTGTTGGATCCTTAGGGAAAGCGTCAATGCTGTCATTGTAACCATCATTATCATAATCAGCGACAAGCGGATCTAATCCAAGTTCAATTTCTTCTGTGTCTGGAATCCCGTCACCATCATCATCGGTGTCAGCATTATCACCTATACCGTCACCATCGGTATCCAACCATTCTGTTGGGTCTAAGGGGAGGTGATCTTCTGCGTCGGAAAATCCGTCATTATCATCATCACTATCTTCTATGGTATCCTCACAGCCATCTTGATCCCAATCGTTGGATTTTGTACTAATCCAATTCAGTAGACCGTAGTCGCATTGGTCCATATGGTCGATAATGCCATCATCGTCATCGTCTTCATCAAGGAAATCAGGAGTTCTATCTCCATCGTAATCTTGACGACAGTCTTCAACATCATCAGAACCTTCGACCATGGTAATTCGGCCTTCTGGACACGGTAATGGCTCAGTAGCGCCTTCGATGTCGATGTAGTAATCTTGAGGCGCTGCCCTCTGAGATATTGCACCAGTGGTATTCACGAAGTAGCCCAAACTGGCTAGTTTACATTCGGTCTGTTGCCTTTGATTTTGGTAACTGCCCTCTTCACAGGGTATCTGTGCAGGAGAGGCAGGGTCTGGAACATAGTTTCCAGGTTCTGCATCTAAGCAAGCAAACGCAGTTGTTGCCCCTGAGTTGGAATTGAACGTTCCAGCCTGACAGGCAATTTGAGCGGTGGCGGCTAGTGTATCTACGTAATGACCAGGGTCAGCCATCAAACAGCTCGACCAACCAGCATTTGGCTGGTAGTAACCCAAATCGCAGGCTTGCTGAGATGCTGAGCCTACGTTTTCTACGAAGAATCCAGGGGCTGCATCCATGCAATCATTTTCGGAAGTAGAACCCGAGGATGGGTTGTATTTTCCGGCTAAACATGCTGTCTGAGATGAGGCAAAATGAGAGTCAACGTAGTGCCCAGGTTCTGCAGGGTTGCACTGTGTCCCTCCTCTCTCTCCCTGATAGGAACCCATTGAACATCCGATTTGGCCTGTGGCTCCTTCGCTCGGAACATGATAGCCAAAGTCCGCATCGATACAACTGGACTGACCGGGTGCTGGTTGATAGGTTCCTGCTGGGCAAAGCAGTTCTTCGGCCGAGCCAGAATTTGCCACAAAGCTTCCTGCATCAGCAGAAATACAATCTGCGGAGTTTACTGAGCCGGAATTAGGATTGTAAGTTCCCGCCAAGCATGCTGTCTGCATTGAGGCTGCTTGTGAATCAACGTAATGTCCGGGATCTGCTACATCACAACCAGTCGAACCTTGGGAACCCTGCCAGGTTCCCACAGAGCATGGCAATTGCTCATCGGCGGCTGAATTAGGCACGTAATATCCAGGTGATGCAGCGTCGCAAGCAATTTGTCCTTGAGTGGAGGAATAACTACCTGGGTTGCATTCATCTTGAGCAACAGAGCCTTCGAGAGCAACATAATGTCCCGTGTCTGCAAGTATACAATCGGTTGCTTCATCCGCTTGATTGAACGGGTTGTATGAACCTGCAGGGCAAGGGATTTGAGCGGTTGCAGCAAGTGTGTCAACGTAGTAACCCGGTTCTGCTTGGAAACACTCCGCTTGACCAGGTAATGGTTGGAAATTCCCTGGAAGACATGGTTGTTGATTGATTGAACCGGTTGAATTCGTATAGTATCCAGCGGACGTTGTTAGGCAACTAGTTTGACCACTAGATGGTTGATATTCGCCTACTGAACAAGGCGTTTGGGAAATTGCACCCACATCATCGACATAATGACCAGGTGCTGCATTCTGGCAAGACCATTGGCCTGAAAGTGGTTGAAAGGTGCCAAGAGAACATTGAGTTTGATTGGTCGCTCCTTGATTTGGAACATAATGACCTGGGTCTGCGTTCATACATTCTCTCTGACCTGAGTTTGGTTGGTATGTTCCTCCATTACAAATCGTCTGGTTGGCTTGACCTGTCACAGGAACGTAGTATCCTGGACTTGCTGCAAAACAAGTAGTCTGGGCTGAAGATGGTTGGTAGGTTCCAACTGTACAAGCAGTCTGAGCTGTTGCTCCTGTCCCGTTGACATAATGGCCGGGTCCTGCTGCTGTCTGTGATGTTGAGGCAGGATACGCTACGAAGTAACCCGAAGATGCAATTATGCAACTTGTTTGACCAGAATTCGGTTGATAGTATCCTGGAGTACAGGCATTTTGTGATGTTGCGCCTGTTGAGTAAACATAGTGGCCAGGGGATGCCTGATTACAGGAAGTTGAACCGGTCTGATCTTGCCAAGTTCCTGAAGAACAAGTTGTGGTTTCTATACCATGCTCAGCATCGATATCTATCGATGTCGAACCCACTTGTGTGGCGGCTGCACCAGTTGAACTGAGGTTGATTACCAGATTGTAGTCGTCTGAGTTATTGAATCCAGAAGAGTAGCTAATTCTGATGTAATACATCCCACTGGAATTATTTGCAGGGGCTGTGGACACTTCATCAGAACCATTAGTGGTGGATGAATCGATTACTTGGAAGCTGGAATTCAACAATTCAATATCATAATTTTGCCCTGCTGGAGAAGTTAAGTTTGCAGTGAACCAAGTTGTTCGAGATAGATTTAGAGAAAATACGTCAATACTATCTGAACCACCAGTAATCGATGCAGAATAATTTGCACTCATAGCCGATAGTTGCACAGCTGTTGTATTGCTTGCACCAGCGTCACCACCTGCTGGATTAACGTAGGAACCAGCAGGAGCGGGAAAGCAGGATGATTGCCCAATTTGGCCATTTGAATGACCGGTCGCGCATTGTGTCTGAGACGAAGAACCCGAGGAATCGACATAATGACCAGCGGACGCATCAAGGCAGGATGTTTGACCCGTAAATGGTTGGAATGTTCCTGGTTGGCATGCTACCTGGACCAATGTATTACCTTCTGCGGAATGGCCAACGGAGGCATCGATACAAGTCAGTCTGCCATATTCACCATCATCACAATCAGCCCATCTCGCAGGGTTGTTTGGATAATCATCTTCTGAATCGAGAGTCCCGTCACCATCGTCATCACCTGTCTGATGAGTGTCGAAGAAATTACGAATACCATCTCCATCAAAGTCCTGCTCGGTATATGCAATATGGGCACCATCGGCAAATGTCAATTGGTAAGGATTCAGAAGTGAATCTGTCGTGTTATCAAACTCACCAGACTGAGCACCCCAACAGCGCAAGGAGTCATCAGATAGTAGAGCACAAGTAGAGTCTGAACCAGTTGCTGCTGCTAATACGGTTAGTCCCGAGGTTAGGTTGACATGTATGGTTGGATCTCCTTCACCAGGGAACATATTCTCTGCCGAACAATCAGAATTCGTCGTGGAGGAGCAGGTTCCATCACCTAATTGCCCATGCGTGTTGACACCCCAACATTGCATTGAGCCGTTATCTGTTACTGCACATGTGTGAGAGCCAATGCCATCCAGCATGATGGCGTTAACATTAGTCCCTAGATCGACAATATGGACATTTCCTGTAACAGCACCATTGTCGGAGAATACTGTATACTTGTTACCCCAACAACCAACCGAGCCATTTTCGAAAATTACGCAAGATGATAATCCCGAAGTAACTAACGAAACCGCCCTCAAACCGGTAGAATGGTCGACGGATACGGGAATTAGTGAATTGTTGGTTGTGCCGTCTCCGAGTTGCCCTCTAACATTGTAGCCCCAGCACATTACATCGCCAAGATGAGTTATGGCACATGTGTGGTGCTCGCCTGCTGAGACCGCTACAGCATAAACACCACTTCCTAGGTCGATATTCACAGGAGATACTCGATTATCAGTTGAGTTATCTCCAATCTGACCGAAGTGATTTCGCCCCCAACACCAAAGACTCGCATCAAGTAGGATTGCACAGGTGTGATCTTTACCCTCATCGACTACTACAGGTTCATGGCTCAGAGTAACATAGCCGGAAGTAGAAACCGAATTTCCGAGTCCGAGTTGACCGTAGTTGTTTGAACCGGAACAATACATTGAGTAATTGGATAGAATTGAACATCTTCCCGAAGTAGAAATTAATGAGTTTTCACTGTAAACAGGATTACCCTGAGACCATTCAACGGTAGTGCCGTTTGCGAGCACAACCAATGGACCATCGACACCAATATCCAAAATCGAATGAGAGAATACCGTTCCAGCTTCGCTACCTTGGATATTCAAAGTTGGGCCACTAGAGTGGGTGAAGGACATCTCGCTCTGATTGGCCAATTTAGGTTGTGATTCCTCACCGCCAGAAAAGTACCCTAGCATTGGCACTCCAAGGAATAATACACAGATTCCCAGAGCAACGATTCTCTTCGTTTCCTCGTTCAACATGCTTCTTGGCGTGATTGCTGAGATTATCACTATTCCCTATGCCTGAACGGGTTGCATCATGCCTTTAGCACCTTCAGAGCCAGTCCGTAGGACTGGACGCCTGCATCCTGAAGAGCCGTTTTTACGTCAGAGTATGGATTCTCGGAAGATTTCCTAGATTCCTTGGCTCGATTAGATACAATGCGCCAAGCAGCCTTACTGCCTATTCCGGGTATTGCCTCAAGTTGAGATTGGCTTGCGGAGTTAATGGATAGGTTCGTTTCAACTCCGCTGATGCTTCGCATCCCATGGCCTGTCACTATGATGTCTGATTCTGTTTCGAGTGGGATTTGGTATGGCGTTCCGACTAATATGGGATAAGCACCAATTTGCCTTCCAAATGTTATCCCTGCTCGACCAAGAATTGAGGAATCTCTGTGCATCTTATCCAACACCTGTTCAGGCCTTCTAATTCGATCATCATGTGCCTCCCACCAAATTCCTTTGAGCTCGCTCCCAATTGGAAACATCTCCTCTAAGAGTGGTTTGTCTATCTCCTCTCTTACGCTGCGTTTGAATGCTTGAAATGTATCCTCGGGAATTTCTTGGAATCCTTGTCCTTCTACCTGTCTGATATTTATCCGCCGCAGCCACAATCCTTCCGAACGAAGAGAATCCAATAGGTCGCGATTCATTCTGTATGATTCATTTGATTCACCATTCAATCCCGCAATGAAATTTAGACCAGGTAGCAGTTTTGGCAAACCTCTTTCTCCTCTCTCACGGCCAAATTCATTGATGTGTCGTATAGCAATTTTGAGTTGTTCTGAATCGCAATTCAACCAATTTGTTTCGTGCACTTTGGGGTCCGCTGATTCAAGCCCAAAGGAAAGCACCGCGCCATCGGAGAGAGTCGAAATTAGTGATTTAGTAATCTCCGTTGCAGGTTCCAAATTTTCAGCAACAATAGAGGGATTTGCATTGTCAACATGGAGTATTTCTAACCTCTCATCTTGCCGTAAACCATCTAGAACTTTGGCAATTGGTTCTGGATTAGGAATGGGGTATTCTAGTTCTACCACGCCTTCTGCCTTGTAGGTGTAAATGTCTGTAGCGCCACCTATACGAACATGACGAACGCCATTATCCAGAGCGGTTGTAATTTCGGTGATGACATCCTCCTCTTCCCTCCAAATAGGAACTCCTTTCTTTGGTTCAATACAAAACTTGCAACCTCGTTTGTAACGAACGCAGCCTTGATACAATTCTACTTCATAGGTCAACGGCCCGGAACGACCATCTTCAGTGAAAAGATCAGGGTGTTTTGTGACACATTTTCCAGACGCTCCTTTCTTCGCCCAATCGTCCCACTGTTCAGCAGTTCTGCGTTTGTGAGACCAATCACCAGTCGACAGATAGTAATCCAATGTAGCGTCTGTATCTTGCACAGCGCAGAATAAATTTGTCCGCAGTGGCATCCATCCATCGTAGCGCCAATGACGGATAGCCCAGCCACCTGCTAGCACGGGTTGTTCACTAGGAAATACCGCAAGAAAATCATCTAATTCTCTTCGTGATATCGGAGTCCCTCGAACATACTTTCCAGGGACTACAGCTCCGGCGAGGACAACAGCGCCATCTAGTTCCGAAAGTTCTCGTTGGAGTTCGTGTCTTTCAGAAGAATTAGCAAGTTTCTGTTTGTGGAAAAGTCTCCACTCGTCAATAGTCATGTAGGTGTATGGTATTGACTTAGATTCTAGAACGCCACAGATATATCGGATATGAAAACCAAGATAGTTTGGCACACCAAATGCAGCCGGTTCATCCTCATATCCATCGAGGACCAACCAGCCTTCCATTCAATCCCTCAACCTGTCGGATTACTATTCCGTCTTCACGACTTCGCTAAGAGAGAGGGAATAAAGCGATTAATTTGCATCAGCGACGGTTGCGGCGACCTCGGCCACGAGATCCTCTGCCTCCGCGTCCTCCGCCATCATTCGATTCCTGTACACTGATTTTTCTGCCGTGTATTTCACTTCCATCCAATTCCTTGATTGCCTTTTCACCGGCTTTCCGGCTAGCAAACTTGACGAAAGCAAATCCGCGTGATTTACCTGTATCTCGATCTTTGGCAATACTGCACTCTGTAATCTCTCCATGTGCTGAGAAGTGATCCCTCAATTCATCCTCGCTGGCATTAAAGGATAAGCGGGCAATGAAGAGTTTGACGCCCGCTTGTTCCGAGGCTTCCGAACGTGCTTTGGTCAATACTTCACGCTCAGCAGCGAGTTCTTCCTTTGTGGCCTTGCCTTCTTTGACCTTATCCATGCAGTCTCTACAACGGATTGGCTTTCCAGCTGTCGGTTCGAATGGAACGGTTGTATCGGTGCCACAGAGTGTACACTTACATTCGTGCTTTACTCTCTGCCTTCCACCCCCTCCACCGCCTTTTCCTGTAATGGCAGAGCGCATTCGCATTGCGGCTTGAGGTGCTTGATGGCTTGGACCACGACGATGGTCGGCCATTGGTGAAAGATAGGGTCTAGCCCCTTCGTGACCTAGATTACCTTCGGCGTCAGCAGACCATCTTTCCCCTGCCCTGTTCAACCCCTGTATATCTTCACCAAGAGTATGGCCGTGGCCAAATCCGTTGGATAAGGCTCGATAACCTGAATAATCACATCGATTACAATCGACATTGAAGTCTTGCTTGTTATCAGAAGTTACCAATTCATTTCCGCATGCAGGGCAAATCGCCCACAGCACTCCCAATTCAGGAGAGCCTCGTGTACTTGCCTTGAGATTTGGTTCGAGTTGAGTGATTCGAGCGCGAATCAAATCCCTAGACCTCATAGCGTCGCCAGGTGAAGGGAGAAATCTGTCCACGATTTCAGTCACGAATATGTCGGCAAACAAATTCTCGGCAGAAAGATCTCGATGTCCGCCATCCTTCTCAATATGTAGAATACGAATCATTGCTACCTTTGGCATAAGTCTGGTAACTTCTGCAATTACGTCATCTCCAATTTGTGGAGAATTTGTATCAGGACGATTGGCTTCTATCGATATTGTATCGCCATCTGAAATGATTGTGCCGCTGACTAGTGCTATTGCACCAGATTCTGACTCCGAAAGCCCGGAGCCTAAACTGGTACCTGTCGG
>CALEIW010000238.1 GCA_937876055.1 uncultured euryarchaeote | reverse complement strand
AAATAGAAGCGGCAGTTTCACTCGGTCTAACACCTTACCAGAGGCTTAGATTAGTCATATTACCACAGGCACTAAGGAGTATGGTGCCATTGTTAAATAGTCAATATATGAATGTCTGGAAGAATAGTAGTTTAGCAATTGTGGTATCATATAATGACGTGTTCTATGTTATTTCTGTGATGATGAATAACGTAGGTAAATTGATTCCATTATTCATTTTACTTCTAGTAACCTATCAAGCAGGAAGTTTGCTAATTTCTGGAATTATGAATTTGTATAATGCAAAAGTTACAAGGGTGAGGATATGAGTTCGCTAACTATTCCATCATCCGATGAGTTCTTGAGGGTTCTATATCGTACAGAAATTGCAGTATCAGGGAGGTCTAGATTTGAGGATACCCCGCAGGACAGAATCATTTCCATACTCTCCCTTTCAATTGGATTAATTTCCTTCTTTTACTACTTCAACGATTCAATGGGAATGGAATTAGCCTCAGAGATTACTAGAATAGACAGATTTGTGTATTCTATTGGCTCCTCTATCTTTGCAGCTCTCGCAATTTGGGTAGTTTGTCTTTCTCTTCTCAAATTAACTATAGTGCGCACTACTTCAGCGGCTATACTTGGAATCTTTAGCGCATTTATCAGTGCATTCTTAGTTGAGATGGCGCTAGAAATACTTCTTCTGGAAATGAGATGGGATATTGTTTGGTCCAATCGTGTATTATTATCAATTGGACCAGATTTGACTTTAGCCATGACGTCTGATTTAATTCCAGCAGAAAACTGGAGATTCTGGCCATTTGTTGTATTTTCAATGATATTAATTGGTGCTTTTTATGGCACAACAGACATTAAATGGAGTAGATTCATTCCAGGATTTGCAGTTGTTTCAATAGCAATGATCGCATTTTCCACTAATCCTGAATATGCGAATTATGATACAGAAAAGCTTAGAATTAGATTAGTAATTATTTCAATTCTAACTCTATTTTCTTTCATATTAAGCCGAAGATATTCAATTGCAAGCGAAGAATATCAAGTCAATCGGTTTAAGAGGATTTTGACAATTCTCACAGTGTCTAACTTTTTCTTGGTCATCTTCATGCTAGATCCGCCTGAATCAATTCAATCAATAGCGGCGTCTCTGTCTTCAATTCCATTCCTTGGTCCTCTTCTGGAGCCTCTTTCTGAACCAGGAGTGCCATCAACTCAATGGGGAGGTCTATTCGTTAATTTCATTGTAGCGACTGCAGGATGCGTATTGGGCTTCGGCTTTGGTGTCCTTTTTGCATTTGGGCGGCAAAGTAACCTTCCAGTTGTTAAATGGCCTACGGTAGCATTCATTGAAATTTTCAGGTCCGGACCGTTAATTTGTTGGTTGTATTTTGCACTATTTATGTTAGGGGATGTCGCAGATCCTTTGTTTTCTGATCCTGAGGACTTTAGTAATATTTTGAGAATGATGGCAATATTCAGTTTATTCGGAGGAGTCTATATCGCCGAAGTAATACGAGGTGGTCTACAATCTGTAGATAGTGGTCAGAAGGAAGCCGCCGTTGCTTTAGGACTGAGTCCCCTTCAAACAAAACAATATGTCGAACTTCCTAATGCAATTAGGACTACATTACCGTCGATTGTTAGTGTCTTTATTGGACTATGGAAAGATACTACTCTGCTATACATTATTGGCGTACTCGATTTCCTCAAAATAGCCTCTACTTTATCACAAACAGACTTTAATTTCATGGGGTACTATCTAGAACCTCTTTATTTTGCTGCAATAGTATTTTGGATACCAGCATTTTACATCTCCCGAATCTCAATGAGAGTTGAAAGAAACTTAGGGTTAGTGAAAGAAGGAGGAGCTGAAAGAGCATGAGCGAAGAAAATGACATAATAATCAGTGCTAAAGGGGTAAAAGTCAATTTTGGGGATTTTTGGGCCCTCAAGGGAATAGACATGGAAGTAAAAAGAGGAGAAATAATCGTTGTTCTTGGGCCATCAGGTTCCGGTAAATCCACTTTTATTCGAACTCTAAATAGACTCCAACCTCACAGCGCCGGAGAAATCAAAGTAGAAGGTATGGAAATTAGCGACAAAACAAGCGTTGGAGATTTGAAGCGAATTAGAGCAGATATTGGATTTGTATTTCAACAATTCAACCTATTCCCTCATCTCACAATTATGGAAAATATCACCTTGGCTCCTATGAAGGTGAATAATGTATCGAAATCGGATGCGGAAGAGAAAGCAATGGAACTTCTAGAAAGAGTGGGAATACCGGAGCAGGCTTACAAGTACCCTAGTGGCCTTTCTGGTGGGCAACAGCAAAGAGTAGCAATCGCTAGGGCTTTGGCTATGGACCCCAAAATCATGCTTTTTGATGAGCCAACATCCGCTTTAGATCCTGAAATGATCAAAGAAGTTCTAGAGGTGATGAAGGACTTAGCGCGAAGAGACATCACAATGATTGTTGTTACTCACGAAATGGGATTCGCCAAGGAAGTAGCAGATCGATGCATTCTGTTCGACGAAGGTCATTTAATCGAGGAGAATACTCCTCACGATTTCTTCGATAATCCGAAGCACGACCGAACCAAACTATTCCTCGAGCAAATCTTGTGAATCAGTTGTCAAGCCAATTTGCGACTCGGTCTAGCATCGTGCTTCTGAAGGTCAGTAGTTGCAAATCAGGGCCTTGAATGTCGATAGTGATTGTAGAGCCACGAGTAAAATGGGTTTCATCCCAACCATCGCTGACTACGTATCCTCTATGCATATCGCTTGTCATAACTGTAGGCTGTTGAGTCCACTCCCAGTAAGAACCATCTTCCCTTCTTT
>CALEIW010000237.1 GCA_937876055.1 uncultured euryarchaeote | reverse complement strand
AGGATTTAGGAAACATTGGTGCTGGTATGAATCTCGATAATACTGACCGTGCAATACTACAAGCTTTATTGGAAGATTCACGTGCTAGCCAAAGAGAGTTATCAAGAATTGTTGGAGTAGCGCAAGGAACCATCACTAATCGTCTCAAAAAATTAGAATCACAAAATATCATCCAGGGATACTCTGTAGTTTTGGACCCTGAAAGTGTAGGATGGAGTATGACTATAATGGCTGGATTGAGGATTTCCAAGGGTAAAATGATTGATGTTCAGCAAAAGATTGCTGCAGATCCTAGAGTCTTCTCTGTATACGACGTAACCGGAGATTGGGATTCAATCGTTATGGCTAGAGTTAGGGATCGTGCCGACCTTGATGACCTAACAAAAACCGTCTTTACTCTCGAAGGAGTTACACGCTCATTCACCCATGTTGTTCTAAATACTGTAAAAGAAGATGGTTTTGCCAAGCCTGCACCAGAATAGAACATGGATGAATAAGGCATTTGAATGATGGGTGTTAGCCTATATCATGTCTTCTAGACTTAATGTCACATTTTTTGTAGCTTTGGCCCTTCAAATGTTGATGATTGGAGCGACTGCAGCACCTCTCGCTGATGGATTAAATACAATGGGCGATTACACAAAAATGGACAAGGCCCTTCGAGACTCGCTATCTTCATCTTCTGAAGATGATATAGTCCCAGTAATTTTTCAACTTAAATCTGAAGTATTGGATGATGACAAATCTATTTTGCAAAATCTCGGTGCAACAATTTTAGGGGATGCTCCATTGGTTGATGGAGGACTTATTGAAGCAAGTATTAGAGATATTAGAGTAATTTCAACTTGGGATAGAATAGAATATTTAGAGTTAGATAGGACTCTAGAATTCTTCTACCTGCCTCAAGAATGGGGCGGAGAAATAAAAACGGACCCTGGAATAATGATGCACGAAACTACTCACGTGGTCAAGGCAACCGATGCTTGGGACAGAGTAATTGTATCTCCGAGTGGCGAAATCGAATACGAAGTTGAACAGAAATTTACTGAGTGGGATGGAGACGGAACCGCAATTGTTGACCTTGACACAGGTG
>CALEIW010000236.1 GCA_937876055.1 uncultured euryarchaeote | reverse complement strand
AGCCGCAATCAGAGGTGAGGATGTAGCAAAAGGTGCTGAATTCCGTAAAACCCTGAAGGATGCCATGACTGAACTTGACATTGATCGTTCATTCCTAGGTAGATACGTCAACGATGGATTCAGCGGCGGCGAGAAAAAACGCTTTGAGATCCTACAACTAATGCTACTTCAGCCGAAGCTGGCAATCTTAGATGAGACAGATTCTGGACTGGATATAGATGGAATTAGAACTGTTGCAAAAGGCATTAATGCGGCAGTTCGTGGAACCGACTCTGGCGCTTTAATCATCACACACTATTCTCGTATTCTAGAGCATGTCCAGCCTGACAAGGTGCATGTCTTAATCAAGGGAAGAATCGTCAAGTCGGGTGGCCCTGAACTAGCTCTTGAGTTAGAAGAAAGAGGATATGATTGGTTGGAAACCGAAGCGGAAAATTCCGCCTAATTATGAAATGAAGAATGTGAGGGGAAATTATGGCAGCAACAGAAGCACGTGAAGCAGTAGGTGAATACAAAGCCGGCTGGCATGACCCAGAGAATGCTACAATCCGTTTCGATTTCGGACTTTCAGAGCAAGTCGTCCGAGATATTTCTGCTCTCAAAAATGAGCCAGAGTGGATGACAGAATTACGAGTAAAAGCATTCCACCACTTCGATAAAAGACCTATGCCAACTTGGGGAAATATGTCGATGTTGGAAGAGATTGATTTCGATAAAGTATGTTACTATCTTCGTTCGTCCGATGCCACAGAAAAGGATTGGGAAGATGTACCAGAGGACATACGAAATACATTCGACAAATTGGGTATCCCAGAAGCAGAACAAAAGTGGCTATCTGGCGTAACTGCTCAATATGAGTCAGAAGCGGTTTATCACTCAATTCGAGAGGACTTAGAGCAACAAGGAGTGATTTTCCTAGATATGGATTCTGGCCTCAGGGAATATCCTGAACTTGTCAAGAAATGGTTTTGTTCTGTAGTTCCATATCAAGATAACAAATTCAGCGCCCTAAATACAGCAGTATGGTCTGGTGGTTCATTCATCTATGTTCCAAAGGGAGTTCATGTTGAAATGCCAGTACAGGCATACTTCCGAATCAATGCCAAGAACATGGGTCAGTTCGAGAGAACCCTGATTATTGCCGATGAGGGAAGCAGTATCCACTATGTCGAAGGATGCACTGCTCCAACCTATTCCACAGATTCCCTGCATTCAGCAGTGGTCGAATTAATTGCCCTCCCTGGAGCACACATTCGATATAGTACAGTACAGAATTGGAGTACCAATGTCTACAATCTCGTAACAAAGCGTGGAATCGCCCATGAGAATGCCAAGATAGAATGGGTTGATGGAAACATCGGCAGTAAGTTGACCATGAAGTATCCGGCTGTTATCCTCAAAGGAGAAGGAAGTCACGCTGAGGTGATTTCGGTCGCTTATTCCGGAAAAGGACAACATCAAGATGCAGGTGCAAAAATTCACCATCTTGCGAGTAACACAACCTCAAAGATCCTCTCAAAATCGATTTCAAAAGACGGTGGTAGAGGCTCCTACCGAGGTATGGTCTCAGTATCGCCCAAGGCGGAGAATTGCAAGTTGAATGTTGTATGTGATGCCCTAATCCTTGACGATGGATCACGCTCCGACACCTATCCCACGATGGAGGTCGCAAACCCAAGCGCTCGTTGCGAACACGAAGCGAGTGTATCCAAGGTAAGTGATGAACAATTATTCTATCTGATGAGCAGAGGGCATTCGGAGGAAGAAGCATTGGCAATGATTGTCAATGGATTCTTCGAACCCTTTACCCGAGAATTGCCGATGGAGTATGCGGTTGAACTCAACAAATTGATGGCCCTTGAAATGGAAGGAAGCATCGGTTGATCGGGGTGGTAACTTGGACGCTGCAAGCCTGTATAAGTCACTAGACCAGCCGGACAGGGCTGACCATCTTTGGCGTTACACACCTTGGAAAAGAGTCCATCCAAGTGGTGACTTAGGTGAGATTCCAATCGCAGCCTCACCCAAACTTACCTTGACAAATTTGGATGATAGTTCCGCACTTGTAGGAATCTCTGTTGAAGAAGGAGTTGTGGGAGCAGAAGTTTTGCCTGAGTCGGATGAGGTTACCGCCTCTTTCATTCGAGCCGCAGCAAAAGAGTCAGTCTATACCTTGAGGGTTGAGAATAATTTCGTTTCTAATTCACCTATAGTTTTAGACATCGATACAGGAGATTCTAATTGTGCTCTACACTTGACTTTGGATATTGGAAGAAATTGTGAATTCGAATTAATCACACAAATTAGTGGGGCCGCCCCCTGGACCGGATTTCTTCGTACGGGTAGAATCGGCGACGGCAGCATACTCAATGATGTCGTAATTGGTCACACAGATACTGGGATTCTACTCAGAGTGGATAGTATTGCAATCGGGCGCGATGCACAAGTAAAGGCAGGAACTGTTAGTTCTGGTAGTGAGAGAACAAAGGCGGATTTGAGATACAAAATGGGTGAAACAGGTGGACACCTAAACGTGCTAGGTTCAATTCTATCCGCCAAAGAAATGCACCTCGACCATCACATCGAGATACACCACGATGCTCCTGAAACCTTCAGTCGTCTAGACTGGCATGCTGCATGTGGGGGTAATTCTCGCACCGTTGGTACCGGAATGCTTCGAGTCGCAAAGGGTGCGAGAGGAGCGGATGCAGGTCAACTATTCCACAATCTGCTTCTATCCGATAAGGCTCAAGCCGATTCAATTCCTGAACTCGAAGTTAGCGAACACGATGTAGTAGGATGTGGACACGGGACTGCTAATGGCCCGGTAGATGAAGACCAAATGTTCTACCTAGAATCCAGAGGCTTCGATACAGAGCAAGCGAAGGATGCTCTAATCGCTGCTTTCCTAAATTCAACACTTGTTGAAATGGGCAGCGAGGCGCTTCACAATTGGTTAGCAGAGCACCTACAAGATGAATTAGAGGACCTCAAATCTTGAGGAATCAATTTGGACTAAGAATACCTCGCATCTGCATGGACCACGACCATTGCTCGGCAATTATGTGCGAATGTGGCTTTCGTGGCGCAGCAATTCCTATGCGACAACACATGGAATGTCCACGATGTAGGAGAGTTGTCGAAGCCTGTTGTGAAGGAGTTCCTGATTACTCACAATAGTCATCCTGAGCGATCTCTGTAACTGGATAAAAGAGCGGTCAGCAGAATACCTGCAACAACACCGAATGCGAGACCTTGATCTTCCATCGTAGAACCCGCAAGATCTCGAAATGTGAATCCCATAACCGTGCACATTGGAATTACAAAAATTGCGAAACGGCTTGCTCTCTGAGCATTTGTAGGAGGCACTCCCATAGGTCTTAGAGTGATGGAGCCAGCTTTTTCTAATACCTGCCAATCAACCGCTTCTGCTCCAATTCGTAATCTTTGCAATACTGCAGGACGTATGCCAGGGTCGGCAGATTTTTCATGCAGAATTTCTCCTCTGCCAGTTACAATTCTAACCCTCTGTAAACTGTTACGAATCCCAAGTAATTTCTCCGTCGCACCAGCGGCCATCGGTGCATCAAGACCATGCATGTCGAAGGTTAGTACACCTCTCTCACGACGGATTCGTTCTCCTACATCCCATGCACCATCTGTTTCATCAGAGAGATGAGACATCTCGGCTCGTAATGCTGCAACTTCAGCAGCACGAGCTTTTTCTCTGACTTGGCCTTTTTCAGCGTGATTACGTACTCTTGCCAAAGCAAACATTAGGACTACAGCGCCAACACCTAAACCGAGGACAAAACCTGTCCTCAAGGCAGGGATAACTCCGTCCTCAGCCATCCCTGTAGCAAAGAAAGCCATCATTGAACCCATGACTGTAACCATCATTCCAATTACGACGGATATAGCAAAGGCATCGCGCACACGTACCTCCACCATAATGCGGCGGATAGGTTCATGGGGATAGAACCCATCGACGGTATAATGACCATCACCAAGGAAGGTCAATTCAAGAATGGGCGTAAAGATAGGAAGAGAGAATCCAAGGTTGGCCGTAACTTCGCAGCAATCGCAGGAACCTATCTTATTCTGCTATTTTTAATTCCACTTATGTTGCCAACAGATTCAATTCCAGACCTTTCAGGACGCGCTAATCGATTTGACTATGCCACAATTGACGGAACTTGGTCTTGGGGAAATAATGACAATAGCGATTACGAACATGCAGGGCATAACCAATCTGCAAATGGGGGAACTTTTGCATGGACTGACCTAAATCCAATTGCAGCAACTGTTTACGCCATAGGCGACTTAAACTGTCATCAGAAGCATTACCGGTCTTGGGAAATTAATGGTAACCAGTTAGCAGTCTGTGTACGTGATGTTGGAATTTTATTCGGATTCGTTGCTTGTTGTTTACTCTGGCAGCAAAGGGGCTTGAACAGATGGACAGTGCGAGATACCTTCCTGTCAATGTTCACTGATGAATCATTAGAGAGATTTTACTATGATGATCGTAGAATGATGTTGATGTTTGTAATAATCGGATTAGGGCTCGGTCCTATGGCGATAGATGGGTTCACTCAGTTACTTACATCATATGAGTCGAGTAATACCATGAGGATACTAACAGGAATTCCTGCCGGATTCATTGGAGGTTGGATTTTCTCAGCTATGTTTTCTGCTAGACCTAATGAATTCGAAAGTGCGGAAGAGGTTAGTCTTCCGGCAAATGCTACTCTACGCATGGTTTGAGGGTTAATTTCCTTGCCACCAAGTTACCAAACCACTTGTTCCGGCTGGAAGAGCCGAATCGGATTTCCCGTTGCCTAAAATCGCCAATCTTTCGATTGTATCTCGAACTGCATTTGGGTGCTCGCCAGAACGTACGATTTGTCCCATTGCAAAACGAGGATGAGTATCTGGATTGCTTGCTATCCACTTTGCTAGAGCCTTCCTTAGTGGCCAAAGGACAAGAGCGAGGATCCCAAAAGAATGAGATTCATCTCTCAACTGATTTCGAGCTGCATCTCTACCCAGCAAAGACTTGTGTTGGTTTACCCATTTGCTCCTATCTGCAAAGAATCGCAAAACCTTGTGGCAATGAGAATCAGAAACTGCCCTAACTGGGCCTTGCGATTCGCGTAACTCATTGACGTCTGCGGAAGGAAGTAAAGCCAAAGTTCCACAAATGGAAGATATTGAGTGAGCTAAAACAGACTTTGGGACATCGATCCTCTCATCTTCTGAAATCTCATCAAGTACCATAGAATGTTCATTTTGTGCATCCCTTAGAACACGCCAAGGTGCTTTACCATCTAGCCAATCATCCAGATTCCTAGCTGGTTCGACACCTAAACCATCTAACACCGTTTGACCTTTTGTGGATTTGATTAGGCGTTTGAGCATGAATCGTTCAATGGCTTCAGTAGAGACGTTAATTGGAGTTGGACGAGAGTGGAGGAACTTTCTCACATGTAGTGTCAATTTCCGTCGAAACTCCTTCTCAGTAGATTCATTCGATACCGGCCCGATTATGGCTCCCATATCGAATGGAGTAGGCATCTCAATATCACCGGAAAGTAAGGATGCGTAACCTGCTCGAATGGCTTTTTGTAATTCTGTAGTCTCGAAGTATTCGGCTTTATCTGACATCATTCTTAGCGTTCCAGACTGTATCCTCTTCATTGCCACCTCTGGATCACAATCTACCCATATGCAAAGATCAGGGATTAGTGCTGCAGAATTAATTTGGGCAACTCTCTCAACCCCTAATGAGCCAACAATCCCTTGGTAAACTAGTGAAGAATGGACATTTCTTTCACTTACAACAATCCTACCTTCTTCTAGCCGAGGAAGTATCCAACCGTGAGAATGGTCCACTCTATCTGCTGCAAAGAATCCTGCTTCTTCTTCAGGAGTATGGGTGTTTTGTCTAACAGAATCTATAGCAAGTCTACCCAATGGGTGGTCACGACGAGGTTCTCCTGAAATCTCAACCGAAGTGAAACAAAATTCCTTTTCCAGCACCTCGCCGACAACTTTGGTCGCTAGGCCTTTACCGGAGCCATCACCTCCTTCGATGGTGATTAGGTACAAGTTAACCCTCCATTAATCCAAACTGTTTTCGACTCAGATAACTAAGACCCATCCCCATCAAAATGAATAGAGGACCAATGAACATCAGCCCTTGACTCCAAAGGCCAAGATAAGCCAATAATTGGCTGCGAAAGTGACTCTTACCATTGTAGGCTTCAACCCCGCCGAGAATTCCCGCAATTCCTGCAAGAAGAGTCACTACACCGATTATTGTAGTAATTAGAACGGATTCTTGGAGAAAACTCTGCCCTCGCATATCGGTTTCCTGGACTCCTTCTCCCTCTGAAAGAGTAACAATAATCTGAGTATGATCTCCTGGAACTAATAGAATTCGTTGAGTAATATGATCAGGATGTTCAACAACGATCATCGAGGATTTTCTGGAGACATCGAGAATAGAAAATCGACCCCCTGAATCTGTAATATCTCTGCCGATTTCAAGATTTTCTTCATCGTAGAGAATCACGGTCACATCTTCCATACCGTCTCCTCCGGATGAATTGTTGATGAGTGCCGCAAATACTGCTCCGTTAACATCAGCCTTGAGTCCGGAATCGTCGAGCTGCCCGCTTAGAACCTCTCCGATATCGGCACTAATGTGCAGGCTACCTGTCATAACTCCAAGTAAGCTTCCAAAGATAATCAATACAGCACCTGCGACTCTTGTGGCTGGATCTGTAGAAAGATCTTCCAGCCACCATTCAAAGCGAGTTCTCTTTGATTCAGACTCATCAGACATGCTCGCCGCCCTCCCGCTCATCCTTCCTGACAACCGGCGGCTTCTCAGTTTGCCGCTTTGAGATTGACGTGTAAATGAGCCATAACAGAGGTACTGAAATCAGTACTAAAAATCGATTTAATGCTACAAATTGCTCACCTTCCTGACAATCTATACAATCATCTGAAGGGCTAATTGTGGAGTTATTTTGACAATTAACTGAGAGGTTTGAAAACTCGATGTTGACCTCATAATAATTTGACCAATTTTTGCCAGTAACCCAATAATTGCCGGTTTCAGGATCTTTGGCGATTCCGTTCAACACCCCGGAAGATTCTGGTTCAAATTGTTCTCGAATTGAGCTAAAGTCTACCTTTTGACAGACGTAACCATTTGAGGTTTGAATCAAATAAATCGAGTCATCGAACCACTTGTTTGCTAGTATGTATTCGTTATTGTCGATACACTCCAATTCATTCCAGCGCTCACTCGGCCCACCGCCTAACAATACTTCCAATGAATTGTTGAATGATATTGTTGAATTATTGGAATTTCTTAAATGGCCTGAGCCATCCGAAAGCCACAGCCCATTTTCATCATAATTACAGATTCCCCAGCCCTCTCCTTGGTAAGAAATACTACCAATTTGCTGTAATGAATCGAGGTCGTAAATAAATGCAATATTTTCTTTCCAGGTTAGTTGGATAATCGAATTATTCCAAATGGTTAAACCCTCAGCAAAATAATCATCAGAAAGGTTGTACTGAGTCTCAATTTGGCCTGTACTCATGTTTACAATTCTGATGCTAGATTCACCGTATAGGCCTGTGCTTTCATAGAACTTTCCATCGTGAATCTCTAGGCCTTGAGTAAAGGCTGAATCATCATGAGGAACCTGGCTGATTAGTTCTGGTTCAATGACAACCACCTGCCACATCTCGGGAGTCTCAGAAATTACATTCGAAAGGGGAAAAAATATTGATGAAACAACACACAATAATGCAAGAATTGAGGTTCGAATTTGATATTTCTCCCTGAGGTAGAAAATCCGGCCCTTCGGGCCGCGGGCGTCCGAACGATGCTCCATCGATGTTATAGCGGGTTGAAGAGGGGCTTGAACCTGTCTTATTGCTGAGGTGAGTGTAAGTGAGCACTTTGAATAGTTCTAGTAAGTCAACAACTACGTTGTTGTTGGTTTGGCTTATGCTAGTTTCTGTAATGCTCCCAATGGTGAGTGCAAGTGAAGACTCAACGGATGATGAAAACCAGATTATAGCAGGGGATTTGAGTGATTTCGACCCTGCCATTGACGGTCATGCCTACATTTACAACGATCCAGACAACCCTGTTTTCTCCGCATTTGGCTATCTAAAGAAACAATGGATTGAGAACGATTACCCTAACTTAATTGAACCGTTTTCTCCGGCTTATCAGAACACTAGATCGAGTGCTAGGTCTTGTGAGAATGCTTGGGCTGTGGATGACACAGACACATTCTCAACCTCTAGTGGAACTGTTACTGCAACTGTGGAGAAAATTTCAACGAATTCCGCTATTTTTGTTGAAGATGGTGTAGTGATTTCTTCAACCACACTAAACGACATCACTTCAACCTGGGAATCGACTATCTACCCGACAGACACGACATACTTTGGGAATCCTCCCGATGTTGACAATAATTGTCAGATTGAGATCTTAATTTTCCAAATCGATGGCGGAGGAGGTATTGGAGGTTATTTCGACCCTAACGTTGCTAGTCAACGAGAAATTATGTTTGTTGATTCAGGTGATTTAAGTTGGAGAAACACGATTATTGCTCATGAGTTTCAACATCTTCTTCACAATGCGAGAGACCCATACGAGTACATTTGGCTAGATGAAGGGGCTGCTGATATGGCAGCCTACCTGTGCTTTGGCGTCACCAACACTATCTCAGGACACGCAAATGAATGGTCGCAAAATGCCAATATGAGTGTTCGTTGGTGGAATCAAAGAATAGCAGATTATGGTGGAAGTTTCATGTTTGTGATGTATTTAGCCGACAAACTTGGAGGAGGAACAGCAATTTCTAGACTCGTTGCTGACACCGCTACAGGTGGAGCTGGAGTTGAGAATTTAGCAAGAAATCCTGAACCTGGTTCAACTGCAATTGGAACTACCATGTCGGATATTTTCGCTAATTTCACTGCCGCTGTCAGCCTCGATAGTGCCCAAGGTGCATTTGGATTTTCGAACATCGCAATGACCGCAGGATGTGTCACAGGATACATTTGCAAAGTTCAGATGAGTGGTTATCGCGATGAGTGGCAATCGACTTGGGTAAGTCCCACGCAAGAGCTTGAAGGCTGGGGAATGAGGGCTTACAAATTCTCGGGAGGCACCGGAGCACCGCTTAACCTGATGGTTCAACCAACTCAGTTCGGTGTAGCTGGAACCGTTATGGCAAAAGATTCCGCTACTGGCACTTGGACGATGAATAGATTGAGAATTGACTCGGCCACTGGTGCAGGAACTGGTCTCGTACATGGATTTGGCAATACTACTGACGAAGTTTGGGTAATTGTTTGGTATGAATCCCAAGTCACTGATTGTGATTACAATTTTGCTAGTTGTGGAATAACAACCGGCTCCTACCCTACTACTGATATCGTCGTTCAAGCCGGTATCATTACCGATCCTGCTGAAGTAGACATAATTTCAGTCACAACCTTCGATCGTGATGAAGACAATGTAGACGATAGTGTGGAAATTGAGTTACAAGTTACATCGAATGCTTTCTTTGAAATTATCGAAGTCACCTTTGAAGCATTCGTAAACAACACCCTAACAGATTCGATTACTTTCTCAATGACCGCAGGAAACAATATTCCTACAGAGGAAAGCATTTGGTTTACCCCACCATATACTGGCGATTGGACATTTGGAGTTGACATCCGAGATATTAGTGGGGAAGTTACGGATACTGCATTTACTCTACCAATACCACTAGCAAATATGAAACCGGTTGCAAGTGGATCGACTTCGACCTCCATTACTCAAACCTGGTTACCTGTCAGCCTATTTGGTGGGGGATATGATGTATGGGGGTTCGGACTGCTGAATGGTTCATACAGTTACAACGAAACACCTGTTGCTTACAATTGGAACTTAGGCGATAATGCCACATCGGGGCTAAAGAACCCGGTCCACATCTATGAGGAGCCTGGAAACTATACTGTAGCGCTAACCGTTGAAGACGTGGGTGGCTTCTACTCTGAAACCCAATATTGGACGGTAAGTGTTACAGACACTACTGAGCCTATTCCAGAAATTAGAGTGGATGGAGTCACCATAACGGATGAAATTGTCTTATTAACAAACCAAAGGGTAATGTTCTCTGCAAGAAGTACCGTAGACAATGTACCCCACGAAGAAATAGAATTCACTTGGAATTGGGGTGATGGAAGTGACGAAGGCGGACTAGGTCTTGTAGAAGCTAGCCATGCATATGTGGATGGTAGCGCTGATGGTACCGTTTACACTTTGACGCTTGCAATAAACGATGGAACTTTCGTTGTAGAACATCAAGTATACGTTAGAGTACTCAACAGGGTGCCGAGGCAAGTTTTCGACCAGGAACTACAAACATACACACTAACTCCTTTGACACTACCCGATTTATTCATCGATGACGATGGGCTAATTGTAGAATATCGATGGGAATTCGAATCCGGTGTAAATTTCTCTAGTCAAGGCATAACCCAAACATCGGACTTCTCGGGAACGACTTCAGTAAATCAAAATCCAACAGTTGGTTGGAATACTCCTGGTATGAAAACCGTCACTTTAGAGGTCACAGATGACGATGGCAACGTGTCTTCTACAACACTGATGGTTAGGGTGTTAAATCAAAGGCCTGTGGCTGTGTTTGACCGTCCTTCAGACGGTACGGTTGAAACCGAGTATTTCTTTGAGAGTTTATCTTTTGACCCAGACGGAGATACATCATTATTGCAGACACGATGGAATATTACTGGAATGGATGTAGAAATAGAAAACTCATCCGCTGTATACCACACTTTCACAGAGCCAGGTTTGTACACAATTTCATTGACTGTTATTGATGACAGAGGTGCTGAATCTGCAACCAAATCATATCAAGTCAGAATTGCCAATCCTCTTCCCGTACCAATGGTGGAATTTTTACAACCTAGCATAAATGGTAGCGCTCTTCAGTCAATCCCTAGCTCAGAACAAGAAGTTACTTGGTGGGTTCCATTTGTCGTTGACG
This sequence comes from uncultured euryarchaeote, assembly GCA_937876055.1. Lineage (GTDB taxonomy): Archaea > Thermoplasmatota > Poseidoniia > Poseidoniales > Thalassarchaeaceae > MGIIb-O1. The sequence goes on along the minus strand of CALEIW010000236.1, from coordinate 1,879 downwards.
GGGGGGCATTCATCGCTCCAGATTGTCCACTGAGATTTGATGGTTCAGAAAGTTATGATTCCGACCCCAAATTTGTTGGAAGACATTCTACAGACCCTGAAAACGCCGAATGGAACGGCATAACAAGATGGATTTGGGACTTCGGCGATGCTAGTCCACAAGCTGAAGGAGCTGTTGTTTGGCATTCTTGGGAGCGACCTGGAACTTACGTCGTTAGTCTAACCGTTGTCGATGGATTTGAAGGTGGAGACACCAATACGACCTCGATTACCGTACATGTCTCAAGAGCGCCTGAAATCAATCTTATCGACCCCATTGATTCAGACTATGTTAACCAAGGCGACCTAGTTCTCTTGAATCATAGCGCCTTTGATGCAGATCTAGTTGAAGGATTGGAAGCCTGGTTAGATGTAAATGCCGATGAGGACAGCGATGGAGATGGAGTTTCCACCAATGACAAAGACACAAGTCTGACCAGTGAACTCAGTGTCAATTGGGACCTAAATGCATTGGTCGACACAGACCAAGATGGAGACCCAAGGAACGATTTCCTTTGGGGTAACATGACTTGGGGTGAGACAGGTGAAATACGTCTAGTCTTACAGGTCTGTGATGGAGTTGGAGTATGTACTTCAGAGGACTATGTGATAAGTGTGCTTTCTGCAGAAGAAGAAAACCGACAGAAGTCTTGGGATGAGTTGACTTGGAAGGACTTTGTTCCAAACAAAGAGAGCGGTGGCCTTCTAGCACTGGTCGCGATGGTACTACTTCTCGGCTGGTTAGTCATGAGGCAGAAAGACGAAGAGGAGATGGATGCCGAGGAAATGCTTGAGACCTACGATGTACAGGAAGTAGAAGCGGAAGGCGGGCTACCTGGCATGGATCAACACAATCCACCCCCACAACCGAAGTATCTGACGGTTGACGAGCGAAGGAACAAGGAGTCCGGATACGTCCGCCCAATTAGAACTCGGAGGCGCTGAAGTGCATCAAATTGTGAAAAAATTCTTTGCAACCGGGTTTAGTTTCGGCTTAATCGCACCTATTTTTGCGATATTAATTGTGTCAGCAGGTACTGTTTCCGCCTCAGGGAGTGATTGTTCTGTACCCCTTGATGCAGGATTTGACAGCGATTTCGCAGAAGTTGTCGAGGTTGAAGATAATTCTCGGGGTTGGTGGGGTGGATCCAGCGTAAATACTGATTTAAGTCCACTTAGGGATGATTTGTATGTTGAAATTGACCTTGCTAGAAACTATGCACAAGCACTGCGTTTGGAATTGGTTACTGGATATTCGTATACATTCTGTGTTGAATTTAATTCCGACCCAGATAATCCCCCCACCGATGATCCGAAAGGTGACGTATATTTGTTTGATTCCGCGAATTGGGGGAGATACCAAGATGAATTTGTAATGGCATCCGAAGGTTGGGAAACTCCGGAGGAGGTAATGGATATGATTCCTGTTGAATGGCGAGACATGGTTGTGTTTCTTCCATTCAGAGACACTCATGCATATGAGGATAAACGTAGCACCAGTTTTTCCACAGCTCTAGATAACGACAACAAAGCCTTCATTTCATGGTTTGGAGATAATAGTGATGCAGAATATTTCATCGCTCTTGATAACTGGAACAATAGCAGACCAAACGATGCATCGGCTGTTGACGGAGATATGATTGTTCAAGTTTGGATTGAAGTAGAGGATAGGATAACTCTACCAAAATTTACAGCTTACATTATTGTAGGATTATTGCCATTAAGTTGTGTAATTGTCCCTATACTAATTCATTCAAGATACCATGCTAATGGCACTGAAGAAAGTCAAGAGAAGCAAGAATTGGTTCCACTGCTAGAGCAATGAATCACTCGTAATTTAG
>CALEIW010000235.1 GCA_937876055.1 uncultured euryarchaeote | reverse complement strand
TCCAGAGCACTCCGATGCTTGGTATCAAAGAGGCTTGCTATACCTCGATTTCGGCCGTATGGAAGAAGCCTTCTCTGACTTCAAATCTGCCGCCTTAGTCGACAAGCACCATCTAGACGCACGCCTCAAAATCGCCGCCATCCTACACGAAGCAGGCGACTCACAGAAGGCCATGGCCGCATGGAGAGACGTACTAGACGTCGACCCAGAGCACCTAGTAGCCCGTCGCCGATACGAAGAATCTCGTCAAAAATTACAACCAGCATCTCAGCATCTCGAGACGCAGGATTGAACCGCTAAACGCCACCTCGTCAGATTATGTCCAGGGGTATCGAGCCAGGAGACCAAGCGCCAGATTTTGAATTGCCAAATGCAAATGCAGCAGTAGGAGGAGAGTCGATGACGCTCTCCGATGCCATGGGCGATAACGGCGCCATCGTCATGTTCACCTGCAATCATTGTCCCTATGTTGTGGGCTCAGAGGGCCGAATAGAGAACGCTGCAGCAAGAGCAAGAGAACTTGGAATGGGATTCGTCGGAATCAATTCGAATGATCCTATAATGTACGAATCAGACAATTGGGACTCGATGGTAAAGCGCGCTGGTAAGGGAATGAGCTACGCCTACCTCCATGACGAAACACAGGCTATCGCGCACGCATACGGGGCGGAAAGAACACCTGAGTTCTACCTTCTAGATTCGAATGGTGCAGTGGTATATCGCGGACGAATGGACGACTCACCGCGAAACCCAATGGATGCAACAACCGATGAGTTGGGTGATGCAATGTCAGCATTAGCAGCGGGAGATTCAATCGCCAATGCACGAACCGATTCAATCGGTTGCTCGGTAAAGTGGAAGCAGTAGGTGCAAAACAATGCGTGTCGCTTCGCCGAAGAAGATGGGTCTGCCAGCCAGAGCCTTCGTCACGCTGCTTCGGCTGGCACCGAGTGGAATCCAGAATAGAATGTGGAAGTGGTGGTACCAGAAATTAGCCAAGGCCAACGATGACTCAGGATTCCGATTCATGAACTACGGCTTCGAAGACGGCAATGGGCCTCAACTAGAGGATGAAGACGAAGCAAATCGAATGTTCATCCAACTATACTCGATGAATATCAGAGGGGTTGACCTAGAAGGAAAACAAGTTCTTGAGGTCGGTTCAGGAAGAGGAGGAGGGGCAAGTTGGGTTGCTAAAACCCACAAACCTGCCAAACTAACTGGAGTAGATTTCTCAGCAGAAGCAGTAGGGCATTGTCAGAGCTGGTATGCCGAACAAAGTAACCTCGAATTCATCGAAGGTAATGCCCAAGATCTACCATTCGAAGACGCTACCTTCGATGTAGTATACAATGTAGAATCGTCACACTGCTACGGTGATATGGGTGCATTTGTCGAACAGGCCTTCCGTGTTTTGAAGCCGGGTGGAATGTTTTGCTGGACGGATTTGCGCGATGCAAAAACCATGGAAACACTCCCTGCTTTGTTCAAGTCCAAAGGCTTCGAGATAGTAGAGTCGGCGGATGTTGTACAAGAGGTACTTCGGGCTCTGGATGAAATCAATGAAACTAAGATGAAGGCAATTGAAGAGAAAGTTCCAAACTCAGTAAGAAGAAGCTTTG
>CALEIW010000234.1 GCA_937876055.1 uncultured euryarchaeote | reverse complement strand
TGACCATAGGGCGGGGTAATCATATCTTGAATCATAATCTTCGTCAAACTGAACTCTTTGACTTCATATTCTGGGTCATTGCCATCCAAATCATCCCCGTGGAATACATCGAGTTCTTCTGTCGAACCCGTACAACCTGCCAATAAAATACAAATGGCGAGCAAAATAGACATATGTTTCATTTTCAGACCTCACAATTCATTGGGGACTGGAGTTTGATCCATGTGTAAGAATGCGAAAACAGCCCACCATGTGACAATATCCCATGAATGAGCGAGATTCGCGACCCCTGTGGCATTTTCGGTGATCATGTATTCCTCAAGTGTCTCCAGTTTATCACAAGTCTTGTGATAGCAGGGGAATCCATCAACGACGCCGTTCCAACCGAGGGTTGCAACACCGATATCTTGGAAAGAATCGTGATCGCTTCTGGCAGTTGGAGATTCGTAAATAGCGACCATGTCTTGATACTCATTTTGCCACAATGGACTCTCACCAGAAATGGCCCACTCTGCTGCCCCTCGTTCCATTTGGTAAGCCAAGTTCAATGCATCTGCTCCAATCCATTCAGCGAGGTGGAACATCCCAGGTTGGTCGATAGCATCCCCCGAACCATCGGGTCCGAGATACACAGACAGTGCATATTCGCCAGGATAATTCACTCCGGCCATATCGAGGTTGAGATAATTGCTCACGGTGACGCCGGAGGGGATGTCACCTGCAAATGCTCTTGAGCCCCACAGTCCTATTTCTTCGCTTGACCACAAACAGAACACCATGGTCCGTCGCGAATCAAAATCAGCCAATGCCCCAGCCGTGGTCAGTACCATCGCTGAACCGGCGGAATTGTCGTATGCCCCTGTCCGAGTCCCATAACCTGTCTGTTCAAGGCCGGGTATGAGTGAGGTCGGTGTGGCGTAAGGTGCGATATCAAAGTGCCCACCAAAAACCAGCCATTCATTGGGGAATGTTGTACCATCCTTGTAGCCACAGACATTCGCAGCCCAAACGGTCCCCGTCCAATAACGATGCACTTCTGCCCGTAACCCGAAGCCGGTGAATACGCCTTCGAAGTAGTCGATAGCTTCCTCATAAGACGGATTTTGATTTCCGACCCAACGATCAAGGTAACCGACGGCCCCGTCTGTGCCACAGGTGATGACATCTGAGCATGGTGTCTCATCTGTCATGAATTCGACCCATTCGTAAACTGATCGACCATCCACCCATCCATCAGATGCATCAACACCATCATCCATGGTCAGGTCTGAGCGTTGAGGTCGTTCGGTTTCGAAGTTCTTGATTTCGACAGCCCCTCCGTCAGAGTCGTGCGCAGTCAACCATAACCAACTACCATTGTCGCCGTTTTCTGTAACTGCGACAGCACCACCATTCGATGGGTCTTCCATCCAATCGTGCCAAGACTCATTGGCAGCACGTACAGGCCATTCGTTTCTCCCGTATTCTCCAACCAACACCATGGCGTTGGGATTGCGCGGTGGCAGCAACCAACTTACGGTTTCACTCGATCCCGATTTGATATTCAACACGGTTCCATTTTGCGCGCGGGAACTACTAGGGTCGACCACGAAATACGGGATGTACACACTCAGGTCCTGCTTGGCCACCAACGTGACTTCACTCCAGTCGCCCGCCACCAGCATTCCATTGATTTGCAAATCGTCTGCGGCCGGTGTGCCTCCGTCATCGGGTTCGAATACTCCAATACATCCACTTAGGGGGGCTGCAAGCATAAGGAAAGTCATCATAATCGTGGGGTTTAGAAAACTACGAGTCATGTTCTCACCAGTGGCTGTGACTTTGGGGGTATTCGTTCAGCAATTGAATGCAACGGTCCTGAGCGCCCTCTAAGAGAGGGCGTTATTCAGAG
>CALEIW010000233.1 GCA_937876055.1 uncultured euryarchaeote | reverse complement strand
AGGAGTCGGCGCTGTTGACAAAATGAAAACATATTCTACTGAATTTGAGGCTGGTCAGCCTGGATTTTTATTGATTGATGCAGATGTATCAGCCTCACCTGAAATATTCAATACCGACCTAAAGCGGAATGACCCTTATTCAAGGTTGGTCGGAATAGAGGAACTGGAAGCAAAATGCAATCAAGTAAATCAAACCACAGCAGTATCTATCGTTTTCCTAATGAAAGCCATAGCCGTAGGTGTCGATTTAGATGGAGACCCCATTAATGAACCAATACAAGATAACGAGTTTGTACCAAATCAAATCAAAGAATTATCTGCCATTATATTCGACCGCGAAGTTTCAGGTAATGGCTCATTTTGGTGGAGCCTAGCTGTTTTAGATCAGCAACCAACAGGTAGTGTAGAATCCCAAAGTTTTCTTCTAAATGTATTCTACAATAGTCTTACACTAGAAATGAGAAACTTATTCATTTCTGAAAATTATAGTCAGAGCCTCATCTACATTGATATGCCATTTATGGACGTTAAGAAAACTGAAAATGCGGTTTCACAAATAGATAATTACGCTAAACAAGATACAGCGGGGTTAGGGGTAACTTCTACCAGATTAATTGGTGTAGCATCTGTCACAATAGAAGTCAATAACTTAGTTGTGGACTCACAATGGGGTTCCTTAATATTCGCACTGCTGTTTACCGTCTTTACGCTTGGTTTGGTATTCAGAGACATACGATATGCAATTCTAACTACTACCCCAGTAGCATTCACTGTATTCATGCAATGGCTAGTAATGGACCAGGGCAGTGTCAGTTTATCCCTAGTTACTGTTATGATTGGTTCTATTCTTGTTGGTGTAGGAGTAGATTTCTCTATACATATCGCTAATCGAGTTAAAGAATTAGGCGGTTCCATAGATGCAATTCGTATTGCATGTGCAAGTACAGGAATGAGCCTTACGGAGGCGGTGACTGTAACAATAGCTGGAATGACTTGTGCATATTACATCCCAATTCCAGCAATCGCACCATTCATTGATGTGATCATAATTTTGCTTATACTTGCTGCACTTTCCGCGCTGATTCTCTTGCCTGCGATTTATTCCCTTTTAGTAAAAGCCAATATATCCTTAATTGGAGGGTCTGGAACCATGGCAAAGGCAGCAGGTCTTAGAAGAACTCTGACAAGGGAAGAAGGGGATATAATGGATGCCACCCTAGTAATGGATGGTCAAGATGCATGGTGATATTATGGTAAATTATTGGTTAATGAAAAGCGAACCGGACGTCTACCCATGGTCACAATTGGTTGAAGATAAATCAACCCACTGGGACGGTGTCAGGAACTATCAGGCTCGTAATATCATGAGAGATGATATGAAAATTGGAGATTGGGTGTTGTTTTATCATTCAAATTGCAAACCGCCTCATGTCGCTGGAGTGGCGAAGGTGTGTAAAGAAGGGTATCCCGACTTTACGGCACAAGATCCTAATTCAAAGTATTTTGATGAAAAAGCAAACCCAGACAATCCTAGATGGATAATGGTCGACATAGAACCCGTAATTGAGATAGAATCCGTAGGGCTTCCAGAACTCAAAGCTAATCCTAGTTTAGAGGGGATGCCTTTGTTACGACGCGGACAACGCTTGTCCGTGCAACCGGTTTCACAGGAACATTTTGCAATAGTTTGTAAAATGGGCGGAGTCGATGCAGAATCTCTTTAGAGGGAAATTAATGACCTATTCAATAACTGCTAAATTCCTAGAAACGGGTAAATGCGGTGTGGGCACGTCCTCGGTGGACAATCGTCACCAACGATGAAAGTTCCACGATATCCTCCGCCCCGCTGTCCCAAGGCATCCAGCATCCTCGGTCGGGCTGCTCGCTTCCGCGCCTGACCTGATTCCCGAGCGTGAAACGGTCGACACTTCCCTTCGGAGGTGTTCTCCGCCAACCTGGATCTCTTGGGGGCGAGGCATCGACGTCAACCGTAGGGTCATCGTCGGCTCGTCTTTGCCGCCCTCGGACTTCAAGCCACCATTTTCGACGATTTGTGGATGATAGAACACGTCAACGCTCCCCCTAGCCCGGTCCATGCGCGTAGCGCTCACCTATGAACGAAACTATTACTCAAATTAGGAATATAAGGCAAAATTTTGAAAGAATTTATTCAGTTTCATATTTTGAGGGACAACCTGTTTGAATTTCTTTAGCTTCTATTAACCACATATCTCCATCTTGAATTAAATTTCCATTTACTGCAATCATGCGACCTTCTTCGAATCCGTCTGGTACCGCTATCAATGCAAAGGAGACCTGTATATGTGACTCAGATCCCTGTAATAGGAAGGTAGAGGACGAGTTGTCAATAGATTGATTTTTCACAATTCCGCGGATATTTAATTCATCTGAACTATATTCTTCGGGGGAATCCATAACTTCGTCGACCGTATACTGAACTTGAGGATCAACAGACATAAACATCAATCCAATCAGCCCAAGCATAATTGCTCCGACAAAAAACAAGCGCGACCTGCGGGTTGTGTTCACAATAATTCGTCCAGCAGGGTATTGAATAGCCTTACTCTAACCTGATTGATGCTGTTATGGCCTAGTATACCCTACTGCTTCCTGTAAATCAGTAAATCCCTGACTTTGCATTTTGGTTTTCAATCCTTTAGTTACCCTCTTTACTACAGAGGGACCTTGGAATACCATTGCAGAATACAGTTGTAGTAATGATGAACCATTAGTAATCGCGTTCCAAGCTGAATCCCCAGAATCTATTCCTCCGCAACCAACGATTGGCACTTTACCTCCGATGCTGTCATACAAATCTCCAATCATCTGTATTGATTTATCATGAAGTGGTTTACCTGATAGTCCCCCTTGTTCAGCGAAAAATTTTCTTGAACTTGTGTTATTTGGAGCGGGCCTACTAATTGTTGTATTCGTTGCTATAAATCCATCAATGCCAGCCGAGAGTGCTGCTCCTGCACAAGATAGCAGGTCGTCTCTAGGTAAATCCGGAGCAAATTTCAGTAGGATTGGTTTTGATCCGGATCTTTTTTCTCGTAGAGATATGCATGTTCTTACTACATCACGAATATGATCATCCTCCTGTAGTTCTCGTAAACCTGGAGTATTTGGTGAAGAAACATTGAGCACAAATATGTCTGCATGGTCATATAATAATCCAAATGTTTCAGCATAATCGTTGGGTGCTCGCTCATTGTTTACGGTCTTGGAGCGGCCAATATTTGCAGCAATAGGGACATTTGGCCATTTTCCGGATGTTTGTCTCTCAGAGAGAGTATCTCGAATCTGTTGGGCTCCTGGATTATTGAATCCCATTCGATTAATCAAAGCGTTTTCTCGATTGGACCTAAACATTCTAGGTTTAGGATTACCATCTTGAGGATAACGAGTTACCCCCCCATATTCGACCCAAGAAAAACCAAGAGCAGGCCAAGCACCTATTGCTTGGGCGGATTTATCAAAACCCGCAGCCAACCCAAGAGGGTGTCTGAACAATTTGCCAAAAACTGTGACCGGGAGGTTAGGTGTACCGTAGATTGAACTTAGTATCTTTTGCGCGGGTCGATTTTCTGCAAATTTAGTAAGTGTTTTTACACTTAGATTGTGGGCTTTTTCGGAATCAATAAAGCGCAATGAAGGACGGACCAGAAAGCGATATGGTAGCCCCATCCCCCAACGGGCTGAAGAGGCATCCTTCAAGTCTTGTGGGTAGTACGGGTT
>CALEIW010000232.1 GCA_937876055.1 uncultured euryarchaeote | reverse complement strand
TTGGCGAAGGTTCGGTAGCCAGTTAATGATTGATTCAGCAAGTGAGGAAGATGGAGTAATTGGGTACCAAGATAACATGTTGATTCCACCGAAAATACAGCCTAAAGCCGCCGCTTCGTTACCTTCGATTAGGAATGTGTTTGGATCTTTATCTCGAGCCTTAACAGTGTAGCCGATGTCACAATTCCAGTTTTCTCTTGCAAATTCCCGGCCTTCAGAAATGGCTTGGAGATTCAATTCAATTGCCTTTTCCTTCCCCTTAAATTGCTGAGCCACGGCTGAAGCGATTGCTGATTCATCGATACCGAGGGTTTCAGCAAGTGCCCCAACATAATACATGTTAGCAATCATTCTAGCAAGTTTTGGATTAATTGAACGAGCCATCTTTGTCATTGGCATTCCAAGCACTATGCAATCATCTCTTTCCACTGGCAATTTTACATCCATGTTGTGGATGATGATTGTCCCAGGCTCAGCCTTCTCCACATCAGCTAGCCAGGTATCCTTGTTCATGACAACCTGAATGTGTGTGACGTCTCCAGGAGCCTGATAACCTTCATCACTAGCTCGTATAATGAACCAAGTGGGAAGTCCAGATATGTTGCTTGGAAAGAGATTCTTCCCACTTACTGGGACTCCCATTTCAAACATTGAGTGAAGTAGAATCAGGTTCGCAGACTGCGACCCTGTTCCATTTGCAGTGGCGATATTGACTGTGAAATCATTGACGGTATTTGCCATCGTTATCGGGGTCTCCGGGGGGGCGTAGGTGCACCAGCGGTATGCTTGCGCAACGTGGGCCGGGTTAAGTCCGGTATTAGCCGTTCCCGTTCCGTAATTCCTCAATCTCAAAGGGGTCAAGCAGCCATAATCACGCTGTACAGGTTTGATTTCCCATCCGTTGCGGTTTTCAAGGGGTGTGTGGTCGGCGAGCCCATGCCTACAGGACCGAGCGCTCTGAAGGACGCCCTATCGCGAGCAACGGCAATGATTGAATCTGGTGATGTTGATGGTGCTCTAGAACTACTCAGAACCGAAGCATGGGCGGTAGCTGAAAACAACTCTCACAAGGTACAAGTCATTTCCTTGGCAGCCGAAGCGAAGATTGCCAAAGGCGATATTGACATGGATAATCGTAAGGCACATTGGCAAGACGCACACAATAGTTACCAACGTGCTCAAAAACTCGAACCATCAAACAAAGAAATTCGCCGGGCGCAAAACAAATTGGCATCAATGATGGATGAGCAATCGATTTCTCTAGGAAAGGGTTGGCAATTATTCGATGATGGAAATCCAACACCTACTGGACTTGCTGCTGTATTTGTGGGGGTAATGGTGTTCTTGGTTGCCTTCAAATTCGCAGGTGAGGCACTAGAACAGTCAGTAGAAAATATTGAGGGCACCTCTGGAAGTGTACTAATGGAAGTCAGTTGGACCGACATTAATGGCGATTTCCACAATGGTAAGATTTGGATAGAATTGTACAATGAAACTCCAATGCATTCGGCGTCATTCCGGGCAAATGCAGAAGCCGAGCGTTATGATGGAACCATTTTCCATAGAATTGTCGACGGCTTCATGATCCAAGGGGGCGATTTTGAAAATCGCGATGGTACAGGTGGACATGCTGGACAATACTTTGGCTATTGTGCGAATGCAGGATATGAATCATCATCAATCTGTGAGAATGATATGACAAATTGGGTCATTCCTGCCGAATTTGGTCAAACTCATGACCCTGGAGTCATCGCTGCAGCACGTTCCAGCCATCAAAATTCAGCAGGCTCGCAATTCTACCTTGTTGATTCTAACGGTGCCTCCAACCTTGATGGCCAATACACGGCTTTCGGAAAGGCCTACAGGGGTGAAATCGATGGTCAACAAGTAGATGGCATTACTGTAATCGACGCAATTTCACAGGTCGGCTGTGGTCCGAATCAAGATACCTGTACTGATCAAAACAAATTGTCAACTTACCCAGTTACAATCGAGAGAGTAAGTGTCATCGACTAATTTAGGCTAACAGAACTTAAGCCCGGAACAGCAAACCTATCCGTTCTTAGAATACTTCCAATAGTCACATTGATGGAGGGTTCCCTAACCCATTACTTCGCGGGGTGTCGTAATGAAGGATTCAGAAGGCTTTGATTCACTGAGAACATTCAACAAATCTGACGGCACTGAAGCCGACTTTCACTCACTTTCCCACCTGCAAGAATTAGGTCTTTGTGACCTTGATTCTCTGCCTTTCACTATTCGATTATTGCTGGAAGCCGCCTTACGAAAGTGCGATGGTTTTCTCATTACTCGTGAAGATGTAGAACGCATTGCATCATGGTCACCCACGATGGCTCCAGAAGAAATTCCATTCTCACCGAGTAGGGTAATCTTACAGGACTTCACAGGAGTTCCTGCTGTTGTTGATATTGCTGCCCTCAGGGACGCTATGGTAGAGTTGGGTGGAGATCCTGAGAAAGTAAACCCACAAGTTCCGGTTGACTTGGTAATCGATCATTCCGTTCAGGTAGATGTCTCCGGCTTGTTTCCAGATGCAAGAGAGAGAAATTTGGAGATTGAATATCAACGAAACATGGAGCGCTATGAATTCCTAAAATGGGGTCAGCAAAGTTTGGATAATTTCCGTGCAGTACCACCTGGCCGAGGTATTGTTCATCAGGTGAATCTAGAATGGATTGCTAGTGTTGCTAGAGAAGAAAATGGGGTATGGTTACCCGACACTCTAGTCGGCACAGATAGTCACACGACCATGATCAATGGTCTTGGTGTTCTAGGTTGGGGGGTTGGTGGAATCGAGGCTGAGGCAGTAATGTTGGGTCAGCCGATTTACATGCTTCTTCCAGAAGTCTGCGGTTTCGAGTTAACCGGCTCGCTTAGACCCGGAGTAACAGCCACCGATATGACACTCAGAATAGTACAGATGTTGAGGGAGCACGGAGTGGTTGGAAAGTTTGTAGAATTCCATGGTTCAGGACTTGCAAACCTGAGTCTTCCTGATAGAGCAACAATTGCTAACATGGCTCCTGAATACGGAGCAACATGTGGGTTCTTCCCAGTCGATGAAACCACTCTAGATTACATGCGACTTTCGGGCAGGGATGAATCTCATATTGAAGATGTCAAAAGATATCTATCTGCTCAAGGAATGTTCCACACATCACAAACCCCTACTCCCTCCTTTACAAGCCACCTATCGCTCGATTTATCGACTGTAGAACCTGCATTGGCTGGTCCGAAAAGACCACAGGACAGGGTTGACCTTTCAGCAATGAAAAATCATTGGAAAAAGAGTCTAAATGCACCTCTCGGACATAGTGGACATGGTATTGATGAAAGCAAGAATGAGTCCTCTGCTCCAGTCGGCTCTAGAGGAGTTGATTTGAAACACGGCGATATCGTAATCGCCGCAATAACCAGTTGTACAAACACGAGTAACCCAAGTGTAATGATTGCCGCTGGTTTATTGGCTCGAAAAGCTAGGGAAGCGGGGTTATCAATTGCACCCAGTGTAAAGCCAAGTCTGGCTCCGGGTTCTAGAGTTGTTACAGAGTATTTTGATGCTGCTGGACTTACCGAAGATCTCGACTCTCTTGGATTCAGTGTGGTTGGATACGGATGCACAACCTGTATAGGAAATTCCGGCCCTCTAGACTCTGATATCGAAGCAGCAATCGATGAGGCGGATTTGATTGTTGGAAGCGTACTCTCAGGAAATCGAAATTTCGAGGGTAGAATACATCAGAAGGTCAAAGCAAATTACCTCGCAAGCCCACCTTTGGTGGTTGCTTATGCAATAGCAGGAACACTAGATATCGATTTTGATACAGAGCCGATTGGCAATGGATCAAATGGCCCTGTAATGCTGGCCGATATTTGGCCAAGCGACGACGAGATCAAACAAACTATTGCTACTTCAATAGACCCTGAAATGTTTCGAAAGCGATATTCAGATGTTCTGCAAGAACCACGATGGGACGCAATTAGTAGTTCGGAATCTGCCCTATATCCATGGGCAGATGATTCAACTTATGTTCGTCTTCCTTCTTTCTTTGAAGGAATCCTTCCTGAACCTGCTCCAATAGAACCTATTCACGGAGCAAAAGTTCTCCTCAAATTGGGAGATTCTGTCACTACAGACCACATTAGTCCAGCTGGCGCTTTCCCTCACCATGGGCCAGCAGGCGAATACCTGATTTCGAAGGGAGTCGAACCTCGAGACTTCAACTCATTTGGAAGTCGACGTGGTAATCATGAAGTGATGATGAGAGGAACCTTCGCTAATGTTCGCATTCGAAATCATATAGCGCCCGGAACTGAAGGAGGTTTCACCACTTATTTCCCAACGGATGAAGTAACTTCAGTATTTGATGCCAGCATGAGGTACCAAGCAGAAGGAACTCCCCTAGTAGTACTGGCAGGTACTCAATATGGAACAGGTAGTAGCAGAGACTGGGCAGCCAAAGGCACACTTCTCTTGGGAGTGAAGGCTGTGATTGCGACCTCCTTTGAGCGAATACATCGCTCCAATCTAGTCGGAATGGGTGTATTGCCATTGACTTTCCCAGAAGGTGAAAACGCAGATTCATTGGGTCTTGATGGGACGGAAGTCTTCGATATTCCCGCCAGCGCTGATTTAGTTCCACTTTCATCCATAAGAGTGAAAGCGACAAAGGAAAATGGAGGGGTTATTGAATTCGATGCGATCGTAAGATTAGACACTCCTGTAGAAGTCGACTATTACCGAAATGGGGGAATCCTTCAGACTGTTTTGCGTAATTTGGCAGAGACTTGAATTCAAATCTGAAAACCCAACCGGTGATAACATGACTGACGAGGCGAATATCCGCTTTTCATTTCGCTCGAACGAGCATGATGTAGAAGTTGTAATTCAAGGTCCACCGTCTTGGGTTAACCTATATCGTCAGCGAATAGGCCTCGAAGGAGACATAGGATACACCCAATCAGTTCACGACTCAAGTACAGACTCTTCTGAAGACTCTGAAATCTCAAAAACCGCAAGAGAACTACCAGGGCCACCGCCTGATCCAAGTCGATTGCCTTCTATTGTCAGAATCGTCGGAGACCTCGACGTAGATGCCGGAGTATCGGAATTAGGAGTCCCTGAAAGAACCGAACCAAACCTTGCAGAAATCAGTTTATTTTTGGAAGAATTAGATGAAGACCCCGAACCACTATCTGATAATATCTCAGGAGACCCAATGGCTGAATCTTGGATTCAACTTGTGATGACTTTAGTGGTTCGTGAACATGGCCATACCTCGCTTTCAGTTGGCTCAATAGAGAGTCTACTTAGTGACCGAATCAATCGTACTGGAGTCGAGCTTCAGATGTTCTTAGACAGGCTTTGGTTGCTGGGTAAGCTTGAGCGAATCCACGGCGGTGCTGAGACTCAATACGCTCCCAATCCGAGTTGGCTTGAAGCAAGTTAATTTTGCTAATTTTAGTCATCAACCCCATAGGGGTTGCAAAAGCAGGGTCCCATTAGGCATAATAATGAAATGAAATTCGGCGTAGCCATGATGTCCCTGTCTAAGAACGCCCGAAACGAATCAAAAGAAGGTCGAATAGCGATTTTCTTGGTTATGCTGATGTTAAGTTCACCAATGCTATCATTGGTCCCATCTGTATCAGCATCACACATTACCCAGTATGCAGTCCAGAGAGACCCCTCTTTCATTTCGATAGGGGATATTGACTGTGATGACGACAACGATATTGTCTCCGCTAGTTCAATGGGTCACTTCATTACCGCACTCTACAATGACGGTATGGGAGGATTTGGAGACAGGCAGGATGTCTTCATTTCAAACAACGATTCATTCCGCGCTGGATTCAGGGATACAGCGGACGGAACTAGAGTCTATGTTGCCGATGTAGATGGTGACGGAGTTAACGACGTAG
Source organism: uncultured euryarchaeote (assembly GCA_937876055.1). GTDB lineage: Archaea > Thermoplasmatota > Poseidoniia > Poseidoniales > Thalassarchaeaceae > MGIIb-O1. The sequence goes on along the minus strand of CALEIW010000232.1, from coordinate 1,903 downwards.
TCTACTATCAACAGAACATTCGATTCGTCGGAGGGCCTATGGTTCCTGGAAATCTTACTGTACTTTGGGGAGATTGTAATGAAAGAATCAACAATTGGAATCCTTCCGAAGCTATCACAGTTAGCAACCCGTATCTCATGGACATGGATGTAGAGGATATCGATGGCGATGGAGATGCAGATATTGTCATGAATGTAATTGACCCTACCTTCACAAATAACTACATCAGTATATACAAGGGACCTGATCCAACTCAAATTACAGCTCAACAAACAATTCCAGTACCATTGACCAATGGGATGTACACGAACTTAATTTTAGGACATTGGGGAGAAGATGTTCTTGGAGGTGGTGGCCTTCCTGGTGGTGGAGTTGGTGATTGTGAAGATCTCGACATCTGGTTGTTGCGCACACCACCTTACAACACTGGTGTAGGATACTCGAATGGCCACTATGACAACATGACTGTACTTGAATACGACTGTACACTTGGGACTTATCCAAATCCATTAGATGCAACTGCAAATGGCGTACATAATTTCAAGTTGGACGCAGAACACAATTATCCACTGTACGGAATCGATATTTCTGACACAAATGATGATGGTGAGGTAGACCTAATCGCTGCCGTTGATGGAATCACAGGAAATATATCCTACGCAACCCGCACCGGTTCTTCTTGGGATACCCAAAACTACGTTTTCCTTGGTGATTATCTTGGTGCATCTATTACCATCGCTGATGTAAATCGAGATGGAAAAATGGATTTCTTTGTTCCAACTGAGGTTACTCTTACTCGATTGCAGGACTCAACTGCACAGAACCAAACATATCTGCTTGTTGATAACCTAAGAGAAGTAAATACAGTCGAAATCATTCTTGGAAACCCCAACGGTAATGGATACTTGTCATCCCTTTCGTTCGACGTCGGTCGTAGACCAACAATGGCAGTTCCAGGACAACTGGCGGGCGGAGACGACAGTGCTTACGAGATTGCAATCGGACAAAGAGATAGGTCATACAGATTCGCAAACAGCGCAATGTGGCTTGATACTCAAGGATGGGCTGGTGCTGGTGACTTCCTATCTGTACTCAGTTTAGATAACGAAGACGTTGGAATTACTGAAGTAAATATCGCTCCAGCGGCTTATGATCCAGCTACTGGAGCCGCCAAAATTGGTGAGGGTAACAGATTTGTCAACTTAACAGTGAAAAATACTGGTCTAAACCCCATTTCTGGCTCAATTGATGTCGATTTAGAAGTAAAGGAAGTTCTAGACGGAATTGACACCCTTGTCTATTCTAACGACTTCGAGGGTAATATCGACAATACCAATTGCCCATCTTGTACGATTGTCCTAAAATCATACACAGGAGAATATGGTGCTGGTTCGTCTTCATGGCACGAGGAATATAATGCATCTACAGATTCCAACGGTTCAGCCACCGATGACTGGTGGGAAGCCGACACAAATCCAACCACCTACATGTGGGCTGGAATGGATCATAATAACCAAGACAATGAATCTGGATATTACAACAACATGGATGAGGCATTCATCATTGAGAACGTTGACTTGACAGGTGCGGACGCAGCATATTTGGATCTAGATCTATTCTGCAGCGCCGCATTCTTTGAATTGTATCTCGCTGAGCAATACGCCGTAGTAGAACGATGGCTGTATGAAGACTCCTGTGGTATTGAGGTCTGGAGTGATGGCAATGGATGGGAACAAGTGTTCTTTACCGGAGGCTGGGATAATGAGAGATACTTCCGTCTAATTGGATTAGGATATGATCCTGAATACAACACCTACAATGGAAATTTCGCATCCGAAACCGTTTCACCTTGGACAAGTTACTCCGGTGACGATGCGATTGATTTAACTCCCTACGCAGGCGA
>CALEIW010000231.1 GCA_937876055.1 uncultured euryarchaeote | reverse complement strand
AGCGATTTTGCTCTCTAATTAAGTTTAAAGCCGAACCTGCTTTAAACCATTCTACCTGTAATTCATCCATACTGTGATTACAAACGAAAGTATCCATAGTTCCATCACTATGCTTTGCTTCTACAGTAACCTTGGAATTTGGGCCTAGTTTATCAATTCCTTTGATAGTTAATCTATCATTTATCCTCAGTAAATCCCAAGAAGACTCATCAGCAAAAATTAAAGGTAAAACACCTTGCTTCTTCAAATTAGTCTCTGCAATACGTGCCATACTTCTTGCGATGACAACTTTACATCCTAAAAATCTAGGAGACATTGCTGCATGTTCCCTGCTACTTCCTTCACCGTAGTTAACATCTGCAATAACTGCCCAAGGCTGATTATTTTCATAATAATTACGTGCGACCTTTGGAATTTTTCCCTTACTGCCATCTAATTGATTGATTGCAGTACCTTGCTCTTCTGTGAATGAATTATGCGCTCCAATGTAACAATTGTCTGAAATATTATCTAAGTGACCTCTAAATTGTAACCAAATTCCTGCTGGAGAAATGTGATCTGTGGTACACTTACCCTTCACTTTAACTAAAATTGGTAAATCTTCCAAATCTTTCTTAGTGGTTGCTACAAATGGCTCCAATAATTGTAATCTTCTACTTTCTGAAGACACATCTAAATCAACCGAACCCGAGTCTTCAGGAGGTGAAATGAAACCTTCCAAGTTAAATTCAAAACCATTTTCTGGTAATTCATCTCCAGTGGGCGGATCAAGTAAAAACTCGCTACCATCCTCAGCAACTAATTTGTCATTAATAGGATTGAAATCGAGACTACCTGCTATTGCCATGGCTGTGACTATTTCTGGACTTGTTAGGAAAGATAATGTTTGATGATTGCCGTCATTTCTACCGCTAAAATTACGATTGTAAGAAGATACAATTGAGTTCACATCTCCGCTATCAATATCGTCTCTCTTCCATTGACCAATACATGGCCCGCATGCATTTGCTAATACAGTTCCTCCGATATCATCAAATATTTGCATTTGACCATCTCTCCTGATTGTGTTATCGATGGTATCTGAACCTGGTGTAACCATAAATTGAACTTTTGATTTCAAACCTGCATTTCTAGCCTGTTGTGCAATTGAAGATGCCCTCTCCATATCTTCATAGGAAGAATTAGTACAAGAGCCAATCAAAGCTGCTTGAATATCAGTAGGCCAACCGTTCTCTCTGGCTTCGTTTCCTAATTCAGATACTGGTCTTGCTAAATCTGGAGTATGCGGTCCAACTATTGCCGGAACTAATTCTGATAAATTAATTTCAATAATTCTGTCATAGTACTGGGCAGGATTTGACTCAACTTCTGCATCTGGAACTAGATATTCAGAAAAATCTTTAGCCATATCTGCAACCTCTGATCTATTTGTTGCTCTAAGATAATCATCCATAGAACTATCATAAGGGAAAAGTGAAGTTGTAGCTCCAACTTCGGCACCCATATTACAAATTGTACCTTTACCGGTTGAAGAAATTGTTGAGGCACCTGGACCGAAATATTCTACAATATGGCCTGTTCCTCCTTTGACTGTTAATTCCTCACAAACTTTCAAAATAACGTCTTTAGCAGAAGCCCAGCCAGATAATTCTCCGGTTAAAT
>CALEIW010000230.1 GCA_937876055.1 uncultured euryarchaeote | reverse complement strand
TCATACCGAATGCGGTTTTGTTGACCAAGTCAGCAATGTTGTACAGGATGTTCATGTCGTCGGTACCCATACCGTCGAAGAAACCATTACCCATCATGTATCCAAGAGGATAGATAGCCCATCCTACTGTTACAATCCACTTCATGGCATTGAATCCATATTGGACTCCTGCGCTTCCGCTTTCAGCAGCAGCACCGACTTCTCCACCATGTAGTTCGTAGAGAATCCATGCCCATCCGGCCATTCCGATTACGAACCAAATCTCAGTGCTTGAATCACCGAATACATCCCATGCTCCGGATTCACCGAAGTATCCTGCAACTAGCATTACAATAGATGCTCCTAGTAGTCTTTGGAACATGATTGCAGTACCTACTCCGATTGCAGCTAGAATTAGATAAAATTCTACAACCTGTAGTGGGACAGTGATTAACCAATCAATGTACCTGAGTACCAACGGGCTTTCGCCAGTGATTACCCAGTGTTCGCGCATGTATGTGTAGTGGTACCATGCAACACCAGTTACTAGTGCAGCAACTGTCATCGATGTCTTCCACTTTTCAGGGACATTGTTTCTTTCAACCAAAAAGAACACAGTTGATGCAAGCATCATGGCGGTTGCAATCCAAAAGCTGACTGCAACATAGTCTGTGGCCTCGATGGTGGAGGTTTCGGCAGCCACAGTTGGTAGGAACATAACAGCAAGTGCTATGCTTGACCCAATGGCTACTCTTCTCGTTCGTCTGTTAGGCTTGGAATTATGTGACTCCATATCTAAACGCTGAGAAGAAGTTGGTTATAAACACATGTTATGTTGCAGGAAATTATTCAGATTTCGCAGATGATAATTTCCAAATGAAAATTATTGTTCTCTCAGGTGACTACAGTCATATATATGCTAACAGCAATCGGCGGCGACTCATGAATGCCAAACAAGCACTTGCCGCCTTGCTAATGACCGCCATGTTGTTTGCCTCTCCCGCAGCTGTTGCGGACCAGCGAACAGCCCAGGAAGATATCCCGTCCAACGCTGCCGGGACAGGGATCCACGACTCATTGGTCGCAGCTCTTGACCGAGCAGATTTGGTAACAACACTTTCCGGAGACGGTCCTTTCACAGTGTTTGCCCCAACCGATGATGCCTTCACCGCTGCCGGTATTGATCTAGATTCGTTCAACACAGACGACGAAATCGCCACATTGGTAGACATACTAACCTACCACGTACTCGCGGGAGAAGTAAACTCCTCACAGGTCACTGATGGAATGACAGCGACAATGCTCAACGGGGATGATGTGACTTTCTCAGTGACTGACGGTACAGTAATGATAGGTGACGCTACAGTCACTACAGCAGACGTAATGGCGTCAAATGGAATAATCCATGTCATTGATACGGTACTGATGCCGCCAGTACCTGTAACAGAAGCAGATGGTGACATATGCTACAACATGTACACACACGCTATAGCGGCTGGTGCATCCTTCGAGGAGTGCATGGCCTATGCGTATTACGTAGATTACGAGATGAACGGTCAGACATTCACAGGTTGTTACAACCTAGCAACTCACACGCTTACTATGGTAAGTCAAGAAGAATGTGAGGCTTACATGTGGACTCCAGCCATGGACATTGCTATGACCGCTCAAGCCACAACCATCCACAACTCCTTGGTTGCTGCTTTGACTCAAGCCGAACTTGCTGCAACACTACAGGGAGATGGTCCATTCACAGTCTTCGCACCGACAGACGATGCATTTGCTGAGGCAGGAATCGATCTTTCTGCTCTCGACAATGAAGAGGGCAAGGCTCTGCTAACTGATATTCTGCTCTACCACGTAGTATCCGGTGCAGTTCCATCCTCGGCAGTCACCGACGGTTTGGTAGCCGCGGCAGTAAATGGAGACGATTTGACTTTCACAGTCGGAGACGGTGTAATGGTCAATGATGCAAATGTCGTATTGGCAGACGTTCCAGCATCAAACGGTGTAATCCATGTAATCGACAAGGTCTTGATGCCGCCGGTACCAATCACTGAAGCGGATGGCGACATATGCTACAACATGTACACCCACACCATCGCAGCGGGTGCGTCCTTCGATGAGTGCATGGCGTACGCTTACTACGAAAACTACGAGATGAATGGTCAGACATTCACAGGTTGTTACAACCTAGCAACTCACACGCTTACTATGGTAA
>CALEIW010000229.1 GCA_937876055.1 uncultured euryarchaeote | reverse complement strand
TTCTGTGGTTCGCGGCGGCTGTCTTTGGAGCCTTCGTTTCCCCTCCAGATCCACTCTCTATGTTCCTTATCGGAGGGCCGATGCTGGTTATTCTAGAGATTGCTCTATTGCTAGAGCGAATCACAAGTAATGGTTAGCTCAAAGGTCGATTCCACGGTTTCGTGCATCTTCTTCCATGGCGTCCTTTCGGCCTGCATCTACGTCCACCCATCTCATCATGACTGCGCCAATTAGGATGAGCATCGCAATGGAAAGGATACCTACTCTGCTGTCAAACATCACGGTCATAAGCCCGTATAGCAAAGGACCGATGAATGCAGCTACCTTCCCAAAGAAACCAAAGAATCCAAAGAATTCCGCACTTCTAGATTCGGGAACCATCTGACCAAAGAGACTCCTAGCAAGACCTTGAGAACCTCCAAGTAAAGTACCCATTGACCCACCAAGGATTAGGAATTGTAAACCAACGGAAAGGCCCAAAGGTTCCCAAACATTGCTTCTTACAGCCTTAGGGATGAAGTCTAACTTTCCGTCTCCGAGATTCGTCGGATGATCAATACCAACTACTCCAGAACCTCCATTTTCGCTAATTGAAAACCGAGTTTCTTCGAAGGAAGACATTAGAGCTTGAACAGAATCGGCATCCAGAGCGCCTAAATTCAAGGAAACTGGTTCGTCGTCTTCATTGAAACCTGCCCATTTGTAAATTACAGAATCTTCGTAATCCTCGTCTATGATTGCTATACCATATGTGGATAGAGTGTCTGCCGCCCAGAGTTGCTCATCGCCTCCTTCTTCGATGGCGATAGGCGACCCGTAGAGGTTAGCATGCGGTGTGTAATGCCACTCGCCGTCTGTTTGCTCAATTTGGATTTGGTATTCTGAATGTTCGGTATATTCCAAAGGAGCGAAGGAAAGTGCTGCAAAACATAACACTACCCAGCCTACTAATGCCACATTTAGTGCTGATTTGGTCCCCACTCTTTTAGCAAGTCTAGTGAACCATATTGCGGACGGAGCACCAACAAATTGTATGATTACGATGGTAATGATTAGATCGACGGTTGTAATTCCTAGTACGGTTGTTCCGAAGATTCCGCCCAATGCCGTTACGCTGTTTATACCATCAATAAAGAAGAAATATGCTAGCATGTAGATGAATAAAGTACGGAATTTATGCACCTCGGAAATAGTTTTCTTGATTTCTTGTAGAGCCATCTTCGCTGATTCTGTAAATCCCAAAGCAGGCATCTCATCCTTGATTGGTGGCTCTGGAACCCACTTAAATGTCAACAAAGCAAAACCATACCACCAGGCAGCAGATGAGGCCATAACAAAGGGAATAATCCAATCTCCACTAAGTGATAGCACCATAACAAGATGGATGACCAATAGTATGCCACCTCCCATGTAACCGTATGCGAAGGCAAGATTGGAAATCCGATCCATTTCATCGTCTTTTCCCATATGTGGAAGTAATGCATTATAGAAAACTCCCGCTCCATTCAGACCTATGTTGGCAAACATGAAACATACCATGAGCCAAAGCCACTGATTATCAACGGGTAGTAATGGCGCTAAAGCGAGCAAGAAAGTTCCTCCCGCACCAACATAAGTGAGTATTCTTAACCACCACATTTTGATTCGTCGACGGTCGGCAATTACTCCTAATGATGGACTAACTAATGCAACCATCAGAGTACCTATTGCTACCGAAAATGACCAAACAGCGTCCCCGGTCATTTCAATTAAACCGATTTCGGTGGTCAAACCATTTGCTTCCAAGAAAAGATAAGCATACCATGCAGGCAACACTGCGACGGTGACTGAAGTCTCGAAAGCCGACTTACCCCAATCATAGAAGGCATATCCTCTAACTGCTTGAGGGTCTGATTCTTTATCCAATTCTACTGTCTCTGACACATCTTCACCTACTTTTGCGGCGATGTATAGGGGTATGAGCATTGGGGCGGCATTACTAGTGGTAAAGAGGACTTATTCAATACCCCCCCGAGTACTCGACACCATGTGGCAACAGACTCGACATGGGTTCATCCAACTGAAAATTCAGTTGAGGCCTTAGAGCATGGAATGAGCCATGTAGATGGTGTTGAGCTCGACTTGAGACTCAGTGCTGATGGAGAATTGATGCTCTGGCATGATGAATTATTTGGCGGGAACTTACCTAAAAGGGATAGATGCCCTGAACTAATGGAAAGCCAAGAAATTCGGAAAATGGGCGTTGAAAGTTTTGAAGATTTGCTCGCCAGCACAGATTTTACAGAACTTTGGGGGACTTCTTCCAAGACAGTCAATATCGAATTGAAAGTCCCACATCCAGTTGCTAAAATTTCAGACCATGCTAACCATCTTGCAAAAATGATATCCAAAATTGATAGTTCTCTAGTTGAATTAGACTTACCAAAGCGTTCTACCATGATTTACGGCTTTTCACCAAAAATTTCAGAGGCGGTAAAAATTAGCCAAACTAAAATTCCTAACACCCAATTGTCCCCTCACTTGAGATCATGGGGGAAAGGGAAGATGAAGCGATTAATTGGATCACCTAATTTCATTTCAAATACCGTTTCTGGATTAGTCAAAGATAGGCGCCGCAAGGGTATGCCTGTGGTTGGCATGGCCTTACATTACCTACATGGCTGGGAAAGATTTGTTCACCCTGGCGCTCCTGTTTCTTTGACAGGAAAAGGATTGAATCGCCTGTTTAGTATTAGTCAAGAAATGGGCTTGCATGTATGGCCAGCTCCTTTGAAACTTGAAACAATTATGTTGGAAGCCGGAATAACATTAATTTCAGATTTCATCGATCCTACAATCCATAGTTTACCTAATGGCGAAGTGCGTTGGCCAAGACCAGCTAGTCAGCCCTTAGATGAAGAATGGCGAGACCGACTAAATAATGCGGATGAATTGGAAAGGCCTGATCTTATCTTAGAGGCTACAAATTCTCTACCAATGTGGCATGAAATAAATGAAAATATTAGGAAAAATGCAATTTCTTCAGATGCAAAAAAATGGAATTGGTCTGGTCAGCCTGAGTCTTGGACTGATGATTTACACGAGGGACGGCCTTGGGGTTGCGCCAGAATAATTGGCCATAGAGGTTCAGGTGAAAATCACTGAACTGATTATTCCAGTCTTCTATGAGGCTGATTTATTGGAATATATTTAGGGCGGTAAATCGGTGTTCCACGACCATCTCTTGCATTGCGCTCATCCATTATTTGTGCGCATATACCAGCAACTCTTGCCCATCCAAAGAATGTGGTGTAATACTCAGGTTTACGGAATCCAATAGCATGCAGTAAAGAACCACTACCCAAATCCACATTGGGGTATGGATTTTTGATTTTTGGATGTTCTTTCAGAATAGGCGGGACGACCTCTCTAAGAGTTTTGACAATACGATAATTTTCATCATCAGGGCAAACTTCTGCACCAAGTCCAATGAGCAATCTTGCTCTCGGGTCTTCTGCTCTTAGAACACCGTGTCCAAAACCGAATATGGGTCGCTTTGCTGCTAATTCGGCCCGTACGAAGGATTCAATTTCATCAGGATCATCTGTCCCAATTCTTTGTACAAATTCTAGACATGCTTGGTTAGCGCGACCGTGAAGTGGGCCAGAGAGAGCGTTCATTGCGGAAGCGATAGAGGCGTATACTGTAGCGCGACCGCTAGCAACTGCCTTTCCTGTAAATGTGGAGAGGTTACCTCCACCATGGTCAAGATGGAGAATGAAGAAGAATCTCAGAACTCTATTCATCCTCTCGGCTTCTTCACCGGTCATTCCCAACATGTGGGTGAAATTCTCGACTAAACCTAGTTCTGGTTTACTCGGCTGGAGGTTTTCTTTCTTGCCACCCCTCAAGAGGAAAATTCGCGCCATTAATTCTGGCATTCGAGCGATGAGGTTCATGGAATCTGTACGTACATCGCCGGTAGTATCTGCTGCTCCCAAAGCCATTATTCCCATTGATAGCCAATCCATCGGGTGACCGCTGCTACCTGTAGTTAGAGACTCCAATACACGGAGAGCGCCTGTTGGCATTTCCATGGCTCTGTGGGCGAGTTCTGTTCGGAATGCTTCAGATTCCTCTTCGGTAGGCAATCTCTTGTGCATTAGAAGATAGATTACATCCTCTTCTTCGAGATTTGCAAGGTCCTCAACTGGATAACCTACGTAGTGAACTCCTTCTATTGGATCTACGAACGAAGTTTTGCAAGTACCTACTGGAATTCCACGCATTCCACTATCTAGATGTCCCTCTGTAATCGTGAATAACGAATCATCTTCGGTCATCCCATACCCCTCCTATCGATTGTACTCGGCAGGGAACCCGTCATAATGTCTGCGTCCATAGGAGTAAGGGAGTGAGAGGCGATGAATGGTCAACAACCAATGCCTCATGATTCAAATTTAATGGCTTGGGATGAACTAGATGAAGAACAAAAAAATCTGTTTATTGAAGGCTGCGAATTATTTGATGAAGGAAAATTTTGGCATGCTCATGAATCCTGGGAAGACCTCTGGAAATCGCTTAAGCCTCTAGATAAACCAATAGAAACAGATGCAGTTCAGGGGATTATCCAAATTGCAGCATTATTGTATAATTATGAAAGAAAGAAAATTAGAGGAGTGGTAAATATGGCCTCTAAACTACTCACTCGATTATCAGGTGTTAAACATGGGATTTGGGGCGTAGATGTGGCTGGTTTACGTGTGTCATTAATCCCCTTCATCCGAGATGCATCTGAAAATAGCCCCAAATGGAATATAGAAACTACTTCTGTACATATCGGTTTGCAAAAATAATCGATATCTGCTCAGATGACTCGTTTTTTCATAGGAACGGTATTAGAATCCGATTCTTGCCGCCGCACGATGGCTGGCTGGCGTGAGGTACTGGAGGGTCTCGACGAAGACCACAGGCTCATGTTAGAAGGTGGTTCTCTTAGTCAGTTATTCCTAAGGTATCCATTGACTATTTGCCACCCTATTTTTGTTGGAATGGTGTATGGAATTCTAGCTAGTATGACTCTAATTGTCCCATTTGCTTACGCCGGTTGGGAAGATTCTACTGGTTTGCAAGATATGGTGGTTGACTGGGGAACAATCAGTCTGATCTTTTGTGCAATGACCGCTAGCTTGGGAGGCTTCTCTTTACTAATTTCTAGTTTGTTCAAGCGCCCACCTGTTAGGCTTGAAAATCGCAGACGCTATCTCTTCCCAGTACCTTTCATCGGTCTACTACTATTGACTTGGGCCATGATTGGAGAAGCACCTGAATTTGTAAGTAGTATTGGATGGTTCCTCGCGATTTTACCCGGCCCTCTTTACATTCATCTGTCCTATGCTCCAAGATGGAGAATGCTAGACCGCATAGACCGTGGTTTAGATCCATTTGATGGAATGAAAATTACAATCGCTCCGGATAATTCCTTAGAGCCTGATGAATTAGATGATGATGACCTCGACGAAGTCGTCTCAGAAGCATAGACCTTGATGACAATTTAGTCAAGTTTGATGTAATTCACCTGAGCGACTGCTACGAGGTTATTTTCTGAATCATAGAGTTCCGCTTCCGAGAGGCTCATGGTTCTCCCTGCCTTAATCACCCTTGCAACACATCGAACATCAGTATTGCAAGGCCTTAGGAATCTTATGTTGAAATCAGTAGTAGCGACTTTTGCTTCCGAGCCGATTACTGTAAGAATAGCCCAACAAGTCACGGTGTCGGCAATTGTCCCTAGTAAGCCCCCGTGGAATGTCTCGTAAATCCCATCCCACTTCATGGCCCGAGGAACATGGCCTTCGCATTCACCCTTATCGAGTCGAAGTATTTCCATTTGTAATGTTTCAATAATCGGCACTGAGTGTATTCTCTTCATCATCGCATCGATTTGATTTTCGGACAAACTAGTCGTTTCAACCATCTTACCACCTTAGATTAAACCGAGATTTTTTCCAACATGCTCGAAGATTCTGAGAACTTGGTCTAAGTCTTCTCTAGTTAATCCTGCAGACATTTGAGTTCTCACTCTAGCCTTATCTCTGGCTACCATCGGGAATGTGATCGCACCAGCCATTACGCCTTCTTTTGCTAAAGATTGAGAAAGCGACTTCGCATTTGCAGATTCTCCACACATTACTGGAATAATTGGAGTCTCGGATAGACCTGTATCAAAACCTAAGGATTGCAATTCATCTCTGAAATAATTTGTATTTTCCCAAAGCCTTGCATGGTGTTCAGGTTCTGCCATCAAAACCTCAACAGCAGCCTTCTGAGCTGCTGCAACGCCGGGTGGCTGGCTGCCTGATAGTAACCAGGAACGGGAATGATTCAGTGCATGTGTTCGAACATCCTCAGAACCTGCGACAATTCCTCCTTGTACCCCCAAAGCTTTGGAAAACGAACCGACCTCAAAATCTACTTTTCCTTGTAACTTGAAGTGGTCAACAATTCCTGCTCCACCTTCACCTAGAACGCCCTCTCCATGACAATCATCAACGAATACCATTGCACCATGTTCTTCGGCGAGAGACGAAATCTCATCTAATGGTGCAATATCTCCATCCATTGAGAATACACCATCTGTGATAATCAATTTTCTATCAGCGGTGGAATGCTCATTTAGAACCGCCTCCAATGCCCCCATATCATTGTGAGAGTAAACCGCGCGTTGGGCTTTTGTTAATCGGACTCCATCGATGATTGAGCCGTGATTAAGTTCATCACTGATAATTACATCCTGTTTTCCCTGCACTAATGTTGGGATTAATCCAACATTTGCTGTGTACCCAGCGGAGTAAATCAAAGAAGCCTCAACACCCTTGAATTCAGCTACCTTTTTTTCTGCTTCTAAATGAATATCCATGGTCCCGGCTATAGCTCGAACAGATCCACTTCCTGCACCGTATTTTGTGGTGGCATCAATCATTGCTTGGACTATTTTTGGATGATTTGTAAGATTCAGATAATTGTTGGCCGAGAGCATGATGGTTGATTTACCATCCATTGTAACTCTTGGCTGATTAGCAGATTGGAGAGTAGGGGGATTCCATTCCAAACCCTGTTCTTTTAGCGCCTCGAAGCGCTCCTTCATCCACGAGGTGTCGCCGCTCACGGTCTCGACAGGTCGACTGCCTTGATGATTTCATCGGAACGGCAGACTAACTTCGTCGACGACTCTTTCAGTACTAGCGGGCTTCACGGTGTATGGAAGGCGTAGTCCCCACGTTGACAATTCTTGGAACTGCCCAAGACGGGGGAGTCCCTCAAGCAGGATGTGGGTGCTCAAATTGCAATGCAGCATTCGAAAACCCGGAAAGAGTTCGATTTCCAGTATCTCTAGGAGTTATGGATAACCAGGGTGGGATGCACTTAATCGAAGCAACTAGGGCTTTACCAGAACAGTTGAAAATATGGGCGGATGCTTGTCGATATGACAGCCCAATAAGACCTAACTCGGTATTGCTAACCCACGCCCATTTAGGTCATATCGAAGGAATCGGTCAATTCGGTAAAGAAGCGATGGGTTGCCGTAATCTTACACTTGTGGCAAGTGAATCTGTGGCTTCAATTCTTCAGGAGAAGAAGCTAATGACTCCATTTGTTATAGCAGATTTTGGCTCACAGAATCTGCCTAAATTTCAGCAAGGAGGAGTAGTGTTTGATTTCATACCCGTTCCTCACAGAGACGATACTTCTGACACCCACGCGATTTTAATTTCTGGAGAAAATAAACGAGTGTTATTTCTTCCAGATCATGATGATTGGGAGCAGACTTTGAAATCCGTAGGATATACAAATCCAAATGAGTGGTTTCAGTCTCTTGGAGCCACTCATGTGTTACTAGATGCAACCTTTTGGAATGGAGAAGAACTATCAGGTCGAGATATGAAAGATGTACCTCACCCCACCGTTGAAGACTCTCTTGCAAGACTTCAGGAAGGTGGTATAGGTGGCCGTGAAATAATTTTGATTCACCTTAACCACACCAATCCACTCAATAATCCGAATAGCTATCAATCTCGCATGGTTGAGGAGGCTGGTCATAGTATTGGTCAGAGAGGCTTGACCATAGAATTGTAAGGCAAAATACTGATGCTTATTTGTAATGGGTCCAACGCACGGTCATGGAACTGTCTGGGACAGTCACAAGTGGACTTGGAAGGGCTCATGTTTTCATGGCCCAAAGTCACTATCAAGAGCAGTTCAAAACGGTCCTAGGATCTGGTGCATGGCCGGGTACTCTCAATGTAGATATTCTAGAGGAAGGAATTAGCACCTACCAAGAACTGAGAACCATAGCAGGCTTAGAGCAAGGTGAAATTTCAGCAGATATAGAATCGATTAGAATCGCAGGATTTGAACGGGAAGGTCGGTCTTTCGGTGGCGCTACTGCTTTCCCTGCAAGTATTTCATCAGATGGAGAGAACTGGATAAAATGTGCAATTCTAATCCCTGATTTAACTCGACATACTAAAACAGCCGAGGTGATTTCGAGTTCTTTCCTACGCGAAAGATTACCTTGTTCTGATGAAGATATGGTTACTTTACGTCTTGGATGAGTCTCAACCATTCTCTCTCTAAGATCGAGCTATTTTCCATCCTGGCTAGGTTCAACCATTGTTTGTAAATCCTTTTTCCCTTGGGGGGTGTACTGATTCCCTCTATGATATTTGGAACCTCAAACTTGTGAGAAAATGCACGATGAGCTAGAGACCAAAGAATAAGGCCGTCAGCTGGCGCTAGACCAAGATCTAATGTTTCCTCTGGTTTTTCTAAAGCCAATGCTATTTCATCTAATTCAATATCTTTCTTTGCAAATTTATGAAGGGAAGAAGCCATTCGACGAATTTGATTCCACAAGAATGAATCTCCAACCACAGTGAATCCAACGATGCTTCCTGAACTATCCTGCCATGGTTGGCAGGACTCAATATTTCGAATTGGGCTTCTAACGGAATCGAGCCTGCAGAAATTTGTGAAATCATGCTGGCCAATAAACAGGTTGCAAGCACTACTAAATCTCTCATATTCTACGTCAGAAGGCCAACCTGGAATCATTTCTAAACGATAGATATAGAGCCTTTTTTCTGCGAGTCTTGACCTTGTGCCCTCAGGAACTCTACAAGCCTTCCAGACCACTAGATCTTCGGGTAGATGATCATTTAATGCTGAAACTAAGGAGGGCTCGTCAATAACATTAGAAACATCCCTTGGAAGAGAAATTGTTGCCAAATTCATCCTTACGCTTACTCCTGAGTCCGTTCTACTTGACATCTCAAGACAGGATTCGGTCCACCACCCTAATTTTTCGATGGCTTTCTTTAACTCACCTTGGACAGTTCGGACATCAGGTTGGATTTGGGAACCGTGGAACTTAGCACCATGGTAGCCCAAGGCGACCATCATTAGGTCGCTATCCACACCGAACCCTCTTCACTCTTCGAGTCCGAGGTACTCAATTGCCTCTTCAGCGGATGAAAAACCTAGGCCTAGAAGTGCAAAGGTCACAGCCTCAGAGATATATTGTCTTGCAATCGGTGCACTTCTATCGAAGTTAGTTTTGAGATCTATTGCCTCGATTAATCCTCTTGCAGCCTCATAGAGATGGAAAGAAACATCGGTTTCATCTGAGGCATTTCCAATTTCAACCAACTTGTGTAATTGCCTAACTGCCATAGGAATACGATCGAATTCCACTAAAGCGTTAGCATATGCAGCATTGTAGTCTGCATTTTCAGGAGCCATACTCGCTGCTCTTCGGAAATATGCATTGATTTGACCTTCGTTAATTCGGTCGTTTCCTTTGTCATCTAGGTTACCGTTCTCTTGTATGTCAAATAATGCAGCTTCTGCCCATCCGTGGTAACCAGCAGGGTCGTCTGGGTTAGAATCGATATAGCCCTCGAATACCGCCATAGCGCCTGCAAAGTCTCCGCTAGTAATCAGTTGAGCCGCCTGTGTAACTACCTCGTCTGCACTCATCTCTATCCCTCGGGTAACTCTCACTGCGATACCTGTTATGAACGGTGCGGCGTAAACCGCCCCAAATCATCGGCGATTAATTCAGTATGCCCCAGGCATGTTCCGCATTGCCTCTAATCCACTCATAATCGTCAATAGTACGCAGACCTTTCTCGTCTAGTATTGCAATTTTCTCTACCTCAAGAGGATATTCATTGTAGGTCAAATGGCTAACAAAACCAGCTCGAGTGGGTTGATCGAAAACCCATCTTGCACGTGATGTTGCCCGTACATGAATAGAAACTTGAGTTCGCCCATTCCAGACCTTTATCTTGAATCTAGGAAGTAAATTCCCCTGTTCATCTCTAAGAGAT
>CALEIW010000228.1 GCA_937876055.1 uncultured euryarchaeote | reverse complement strand
TAGGTTACATGCGTAGACACGGGGCTTTCTTGATTGAAGAAGCGACTTATGAGAAGCACAAGGAGGAAGGGTGGCCGACTCCGAGTGGAAAGCAGGAATTCTACTCGGAGACGATGATTGAGTTCGGTTATCCCGAGCATTCTATTCCACATTACCGGCAGAAATCGCACGTTCATCCCGACAATTTGGCGGGCGAGGACGAGTATTGCCTGCTACCCAATTTCCGGCTGCCACAGCATATACACTCGCGCTCAGCCAATGCCAAGTGGTTAGTTGAAATCGCTCATAGAAATCCAATCTGGATTCACCCCAAGGATGCTAGGAAACTCGGCGTGGCCGAAGGAGACCTACTAAAGATAGAAACCGAAATTGGTTGGTTTGTAGATAAAGTCTGGGTCACAGAGGGAATCAAACCCGGAGTTGTAGGATGTTCCCACCACATTGGAAGATGGAGAAGAGAACAAGATCGAGGTAATCGATTCCTAACCAACACCGTTGAAATCGAAGATCATGGTGATGGCAAAATGCGCATGAAAACAATTAGTGGAGTGGAGCCATGGAAATCCGATGACCCTGACACCAACCGAATTTGGTGGAGAGATGGTGGGGTTCACCAAAACATCACCCATGCTGTACAACCCGACCCGATTTCTGGAGCTCACTGTTGGCTTCAGAAGGTACGTCTATCCGTTCCTAAAGAGGATGAAGAATATGGGGATATAGAAGTTGACCGGAACAAGTCGTTTGAGTACTACAAACGATGGAATGAATGGGCAAAAGAGCGTGAAACTCATCCGAGAGGAGAACGCCGGCCACTATGGATGAAGCGGCCCCTTTCTCCTCAGAAACAGCATTGGTATATGCAGGAGAGTGATTAATTGGAGGAAATCATCGCTATTGCGATAATACTCGTTACCGCCTTCGTTTTTGCTCCACTTGGACTAGGCGGAGGATTCCTATTCGTTCCAACTCTTTACTTCATTTTAGGTATGGAACTACAACTTTCAATTGTTTGTTCACTGATTCTAGTTTGGTTTGTCAGTATAGGCTCACGTAGAGCTCATGATGAGGGAGGATATACTGTTGCTGGAGTAGGACGTAAAGGTAGGATTGTAGCCATAGGTGGCGCAATTATCGGGGCTTTAGCCGCAGATCGAATAATTGCTGAAGCCGGTGAAAGCATAATCAAAATTTTAGCAATTGTTTTGCTCATATTGGTAATTTATCGCGGCATAAAGAAACTAATCGAAGATCAACAAAACGACATTCATGATGAGGAAGTTACTGTTGGAGGAGCATTACTTTACAAATACAAATTAGGATGTCTAGCAGGAGGCTTATCTGCAGGACTAATTGGAATTGGCGGGGGAGTTATCTTCACGATGTTGAACAGAATTGTCCTTGGTTTAGGTCCACACAAAGCGGCAGGAACTTCTTACTTGATTGTCATGAGAGTTGTCCCTGTAGCGATAGTGTCTCATTTACTGTTTAACCCGTCATTAATCGACGAAATAACCAATTTCCATGTACTTGCTCTTGCTTTACCACTAATTGTTCTTGGAACCGCATGGGCGGGTGCGAAAACCGCAATACGAATTCTACCACAAAGGGCTCTAACCTTCCCTTACTTGGTTGCAGTTAGCCTTTCTCTAATACGATATTTGATCGATGTTTTTGAGAATCTAAATTAGGCTGTGGCGGTATCCACTGGGACATCTTCCAGTCCCCAATCAGAGGCACTCCAAGCTCTTTCGTGAAAGTAGTATAGGACCATTTTTGTCAGCACCTCAATACTGGCAATTCCAAATCCAACGGTCCAACTTCCAGTAAGTAGTCTTGCTATTAGGATAGTATCAGTAGTAGCTACTGTCCTCCAAGTAAGTGTCTTGACAAGGCTACGTGTTCTGTTTGCGTGGCCGGTTCCAGGAATGTGTTCTGCCATGCTTCTACCAAAGGGTGGCCTTAGTTAACCTGTCCCCGTACATGATAATGGGAATTATCACACAGATTCGAGAATAATTGCAATTCCTTGCCCGCCGCCGATACAGGCGGTTGCAATTCCAAACTTCTTGCCTTCTCGCTTGAGTGTATGTGCTAAAGTGAGTGTGAGCCGGCTTCCAGTAGCTGCTAGAGGATGGCCTAGTCCAACTGCACCTCCGTTGATGTTTACAATCTCATGTGAAATTCCTAATTCTTTCATGCAGGCAACTGCTTGGCCCGCAAAGGCTTCGTTGATTTCCCATAAATCGATTTCTTCCACACTCATCCCCGCTCTTTCAAGGGCTAATTTGCTAGCCGGTACAGGCCCATAGGCCATTATTGCGGGTTCAAGGCCAACAATGCCCCAGTTGACAATTCTAGCGAGTGGCGTGTCACCATCGGAGGCTGCCTGAGATGCGGACTTCAGCACTACAGCTGCTGCCCCATCGACCACTCCAGATGCATTTCCGGCAGTAACCAAGGAAGTGGGGCCGAAATGTGTTCTTAACGAAGCAAGGGATTCATCACTTGTACCCCTTACAAAGTGATCTTCTTCGTTTGCTGTAACAAATCCATTAGGAGTTTCAACATCAACAATTTCGTCAGTCCAAATACCATTATCTACACTGTTTTCAGTTCTTGAATGGCTTATTGCTGCAAAGGCATCGGCTTCCTCTCTAGTGACGCCAACTCGACGACAGATTTCATCACTAGTTTGGGCCATGAAGGAGTCACAAGTGGTGTCTAGTAAATTAGTGAAGAGATAATCTTCCATATCTTTGGGAAGTTCATCACCCTCTCTTGGTGGCCGTCCTAATTTGTAGGTAGAGCGCATTCCTCTGAGTACGTGAGGGGCTTGGCTTAGGTTTTCCATTCCACCGGCGACCACAGTGTCTGCCTCACCAAGCATAATCATTTGAGAGGCGGAAATTATCGATTGAATTCCAGAGCCACACAATCGGTTTAGTGTAAGCATTGGAACCTCTTGTGGAATTCCTGCATTAAGTCCTGCATGACGGGCACCAAAAATAGCCTGATCGCTTGTCTGTAATGCGTGGCCCATCACTAAGTGGTCGACGGATTCTGGACTTGTTCCAGTCTTCTGAAGGGCCCCCCGAATTGCAATGGAGCCTAATTGCTCAGCGGTTACATCGGCTAATCTTCCGCCGGCTTCACCGTCTCCGCGCTTTCCCCCAAGCCACTCACAAAAGGGAGTTCTAGCACCACCAATTACCACAACGTCTTCGCTCATTGTTACCGCCGAGTTAACACCCGTTCAAGAGGCTGACTATCCCGGAAGGATAGCCCGATTCTCGATTAAATTCAATCGTCGTCAGACATTGAACCCAAGTAATCAGGTAGGTCTACTCCAGCATTTGACGCGATGTCATGCAGAGGTGGTAGCGACTTTACTAGATTGGAAATAAAGTTCGAAGTAGAACTTCCATCCCCATCTCCGCCTGAGTCCCATACGGTGATACTGTCGATCTTCAAGTTGCGAATTGCTTCGACCTGGGCTGATACCATTTGGTCAATCTTCTCAACCATAAGCAGTGTAGCTGCGGCCTTTGCATCTCCATTAGCACTGCTAACTAGTCCTTGATAACCAGCGGCCTTTGCTTCTAGGACCTTCTGAACACCAGACGCCTCTGCTTCATAGCGAGCAAGAATCGCATCTGCTTCACCACGAGCAATACGGCGTTGTCTTTCAGCTTCAGCTTCTGCAGCAATCTCAATTTGCTGTTTCTGAATCTGCTCGCGTACAATTTCGCTAGCCTTCAAACGCTCTTCTTCTTCTGTGAACTTGGCTTTTTGAATCTCGGCCTCAGATATAGCGGTAGCAACCTCTGCACGCTGGTTTGCAGATGCTTCGGCTTCTGCAAGATCCGCATCAGAGTTGGCTATCTCAGCTTTTGCACTGTTCTCACCAGAAACAGCGAGGGCTTCTTGTTGACCTACGTAAACACGCTGATCTGCTTCTGCAGTCTTTCGACCCTTCTCAGCCTCTGCAAGGTTCTTTGCAACCTCGATCTCCTTGGTTCGGTTAGCAACTGCTGCACCGACGGCACCGTCACGCTCTGCGTTTGCTACATCTACACGTGCATTTTCAACAGCGGTAGAGGCAGCCTTCTTTCCGATACTCTCGATATAGTCGGATTCGTCAGTAATATCCACCAGGTTAACGTTAATCAGATACAGCCCAACTTTCTGCAATTCTGTATCTACGTTCTTTCTAGTCAACTCAAGGAATGCATCACGGTCTTGGTTAATCTGCTCGATTGTCAAGGATGCTACAGTTAGACGAAGTTGACCGAAAATAATCTCTTTAGCCATTTCTTCAATATCCATTTGTTTCAATCCAAGCAGACGCTCGGCAGCATTAGCCATAATTTGCTTCTCGGTTGAAACACCGATGGTGAATGTTGATGGAACGTTAATTCTGATGTTCTGGAGCGAAAGAGCATTCCTTAAATCGATGTTAATCGTGATTGGAGTGAGCGTAAGGAAGGCGTAGTCCTGAATAAGTGGCCATACAAGTGCTGCACCACCGTGTATAGTCCTACTCGCCTTACCCTTATCGGTACGACCGTAAACTACCATTACCTTGTCTGGAGGACATCTTTTGTACCTCTGCGCAAAGAATATTACAATTGCAACCAAGAATAGTATGGTTGCGAACATCATTATTGTTAGTAGTGCACCAGCTTCAGCCATAGCAATCGCTCCGTAACAACACAAACGCTGCTGACTCATTAAGGCTGTGCCGGCGCGGTCTAGTATCGATTTCGAAAAACAGGGTCTAAACTCTCTTAACAATCAAGGTTGAGCTGATTATATCGACAACCTCGATAAACTCGCCTGTGGCTATGCCTTGACCATCTTCTGATTTTGCATTATAGGTCTTCTGGGCACCTCCAACTTCGATTGTAACTTGGCCCACATCACCTTCTGGAATTCGAAGGTAAACCGATCCTTTTTCACCAATCGCTTGCTCCATTTCGATATTCCCACTAGCCTCCAAAGAAAAGAAAAGTTGGAAGATTTTTCCAGTTCCATACATCGATGCTAATCCCGCGACGCCACCTACACCTATAGCAAGCGTATCTCCTCCATCGGACTTTAGTGTGTATAATCCTGATAGGCCAAAGAACATCATGAATGCCATGACTCCTTGGAAGGTCATAGCGTCGAAAGCACCGTCAGAACTCATGATATCGAATTCGATTCCAAATAGCCCCTCAAACAAGCCCTCACCGACTCCACCTACCAGCATCAATAGGAACCAAAAGAGGAAAAGAACCCCTCCAATAAGCGCAGATGCGGCGAAAATCAATTCTAATGTTGAACCGGATTCACCGAAAACAAGTTCTACTAAATTGAAGTCGTCTAGGGATACCATTGATTATGTCACAACGGCATTTTGCTTTGATTGCTTCGCCGGATTTAGGTGATTATTCAGATTTTATTCCTACGTCTGAGCCATTCCGCGACCCCACGATCAAAATTAGTCACAGGGCCTAAAGATAGTCCTGTGATTATCGCAGTGACGACTTTGCGCGTAAGAGATGAGGAAATAGGTTCAGTAATTGTCCATACCAATAAAGCAATCAGAATAATGAAAATTGGTATCAACATCCTTCGAAGGAAAATATGGTACCCCCCAAGCATATCGTATGCTGGATTGTTGATTACATCATCAACTCTGTCCGACATTCCCTTACTCGACAGGAGGTCACCTCAATTAGCCAACCAGAATAGGGCAGCCAAGAAAGTTAGGGCTGTTGGACCTCCGTACATCAACGCCTTACTTGCCACGGGAGTATCATCTACTCTTCTCAATTGTCCAGTTTCTGGATCTCGAAGTAAGAGAGTCTTTTCAGATTTGGAGTATCTATCTGAAAATTCTTTGTGGTTTCTAGCGACAAATATCAGGAAATACACTCCTAAAGCCAGCATACCACTACCAGTGCCTTGGAGAATGGCTGCCACTAGTGCAGTTTCTATTTCTGATGCAATGATTAATTGTGCAAATCCAGTAAGGAAGAAAATCAGAGAGTCAGCCCTTGCCATCAAATAGGCGAATGAGTGGGCCATCATCAATCCTTTGCCGTCATAATCAAATCAAACAAGACTACTTGGTTTCTTTTCCCAGACCGCCCAAGTGCCTCTTGCGTGAGCAATTTTCTTTCCATTTTGGTCTGTAATTTCACCTTGTAAATGGGCTAAATTTCGCCCTCTGCGGACTACTTCGCCAACCGCAGTAAGATGAGAACCAACGTAAGCTGGTTCGAGATATGATAGATCCAATTGTGCTGTAGCACACCACTCTTCTTTTGGTAAAGTAGTCACCAATGTCCCCCCCATCGCTGTATCTAACAATGTAGCATGTAGTCCTCCATGGGCTACGCCTCCGGCGTTTAGATGGTCTTCTCTAATCGTTAATTCAACTATACACTTACCAGGGGTAAATTCAGTTATCTCAAATCCTATTGTTTCCGCCAATTTAGTTAATTTTGGAGCACTTAATTCATCAGTCATATTTCAACCTCAATCATTGCTTGCAGCCAATCCTGTTTGTACAGACCACAACCTAGAGTATAGTCCGTCGGCATCAACCAATTCCTCATGCTTACCTAATTCAGTAATCTTGCCAGAGTCTAAGACTGCAATCTTGTCTGCATTTCGAACCGTGGAAAGGCGATGGGCGATGATGATGGTTGTTCTATCTGTGGAAATTCTTTCAATTGAACGCTGTAATGCTGCCTCTGTCTCATTATCGACATTGCTCGTTGCTTCATCGAATACTAGTATTGGTGCATCTTTCAGCACCGCGCGCGCGATTGCTAAACGTTGACGCTGGCCGCCAGAAAGTCTGTGGCCGTCTTCACCGATATCGGTCTCCCAACCCTCAGGAAGTTCATTGATGAAATTAGTAGCCTCTGCTATGCGAGCCGCTTCCAAAACCTCTTCCTCACTAGCACTAGGTCTGCCATAGAGGATGTTATCTCGAACCGTTCCGGGAAATAGGGTGGTGTTTTGTGAAACTAAAGAAATTGAACCTCTGAGTGAGGCTAATTTTAGTTCCTTGACATCATTTCCATCAAGACTGACCGAACCTTGCAGAGGGTCGTGGAAGCGAAGAAGAAGACCAACAAGAGTGGTTTTTCCAGATCCTGTGCTTCCAACCAGCCCAATGGTCTCGCCTGCCTCAATATTGAGAGAAACTCCATCTAGAACCGATTCTCTTTCGGGATAAGAAAACCCAATGTTGTCGAAGGCAATCTCTCCCTTCGTATCATCCAATTCAATATCACCTTCAACCAGACCGATTGGAGTATCCAGTAGATTCAGAACTCTGTCAGTTGATGCCATGGCCCTCTGATACAAATCGAAAGTTTGGCCGAGTCGAGTTAGTGGCCAGAGTAACCTTTGGGTGATGAAGACGATTATCGAATAAGCTCCAATTGACAGTTCACCCTCAAGCGCTAACCAACCGCCGACCAGCATATTTGCTGTAAAGGCAAATAAAATGGCCATCCGAATTAGAGGCACGAATGAGGCAGAAAGGCGAATTGCATCTCTATTTGCATCTCTATATGAGCGAGAGGCAACTCCTACTCGCTCAACCTCTCGCTCCTCTGCAGTGAATGATTTGATTGTGGTAATTCCACTCAAATTGTTATTCAGCAGTGCATTTAGATCCCCTACTTCTTTACGAACTTTGGCGTATCGAACACCAATTCTACGTTGGAACATAAACGAGCCACCGACAATTATTGGGATTGGTAAAATCGCATAAATCGCCACGGAAGGTGCTAGAATAAACATCACTCCTCCGACTACGATAACCGTTGTTGCAACCTGAAGCAGGTCATTGGCGCCTTGGTCAAGGAATCTTTCAAGTTGATTGACATCATCATTCATTATTGCCATCAAACCGCCAGTGGTTTGGCCGGAAAACCATTGCATCTCAAGATTTTGAATATGCTCGTATGCGTCCATTCTCAATTCATGTTGAGCATTTTGAGCGAGATTTCGCCATAATACTCCAAACCAATATTCGAAGAGAGATTCAAGGACCCAAATCACTACGGTAAGAGCAACTAATATCAAAAATTGATCATAAGGGTCGGGATAGCCAAAATCGGCAAGCATAGAGTCTTCTTTGTACGTTACAACGTCGATTGCCATACCGATTAGAATTGGTGGTGCAAGATCCCAAAACTTGTTCATGATTGAACAAAAAGAGGCGAGCCATACCTGCCATCGATACTCCCTCAAGTGCCCTAACAAGCGCAATAGAGGGTGGCTCTGCTCTGACATGTCTGTCTCTGCCTATGGACAGTGCTTGAATCTGCCCTAATACGTGGGGTGTTCTGTCTAGAGAAGATTAAGCATTGGAATGGGTCATGTTTCCTGCCCAAGAATCCGCCCAACTATCGTATGTTTTGATTGTAACAACATTGGTCGAATTTGTACGAATCTCGTAATAATCAGAGGAGGAAAAATATCCATCTCCTGAATAATCCCAATAGAGGAACTCCCACCAATCGCCATATACGTCGGTTTGGTTAGATGTCAAATCTGCAAGATTAAACTCCGCAATGGTTGATTCGGATTCGATAACCTCGAAAGTCAACTCCAGTGGATTAACCTCGGAGGTAAATCCTAGAGGCACATACCCTGCCCAGATTGTAATTCCATCCGATAATTGCAACGGTGCTTCAAGGTTGAATTCGATTGCCGCTCTAGGTAAATCCGGTTGAAGGTTCAATTGCACATCGTCTCCTTTCTCGATAGTCAAAACAAAAGCCGAATCATCGTTTCCATACAATTCCACGCCAATTAGTTCAGGAGGCATTCCTTTCAAGACTAGAATTATGCTATGGGTTTCATTTTGAGCACTTGCCACCTGTTCTAGAGACTGGACGTCGTGGGTTATTGTCCATTCAAGATCTGAAATCGATGTGGTGTCAAATCCAAAAGATGGCCAAAAGCCATCAGGGTCTTCAGTAGCTTGTTCGGCGATTTCATAGAACGGATCCTTGTAGTCAGGAATTGCATCCCTTCCTTCATACCAAACATTACCCAATCTAATATTGGTGGTTTCGGTGCCTTCGATAACTTCAGTATCAATAGAAGTGGTTCCAAGACTCAGCCTCATTGCGATTGAACGAAGATTTTGTTCGTCATCTTTCGCAACATTCCAATGTATTTCTCCCTGTTGAGTTTCCGTTTGGTAAGTTGTGGAGGATTTTACACGCAACTTAGAATTTTCAGAGGCCAGTAACAAAACATCCAGAGAATTTGGATTTGAAAGTAATTCGTTTAGAAGATCATTATTGAAAGGAAAACAATCGGTATCTTCGCAAGATTCGATTGGGACTTCCAAGCAACCTGAGGAACTGGAAATTATCAGCAATAACCCCAGCAACACCGCCCTCATTGCGGTAAATCCCGTAACTTATCTATGATGAGCCTATGCTTTGCAAGTCAGTAAATTATGGCTAAAATAGACCCCCAAGATAGTCTCAGACTCCTTGCGTCGCCCCTATATGGAGTGATTATTGCGCCTAAAGTGAGAAGGGGGTATATTGGTGATAGACAACATACTCGTAGTCTACAAGAAAAACTTCGAGGAAGTTCATGATCAAGCGCTGGAATCAATCAGAAACGAATTGGATATTCTTGTCACCGAGCGTGGAATTAGTGTAGATTATTCTGCTAGAGAAACCGTTAGGCGCACCGATTTCATTGAATGCGATTTGGTAGTTGTATTAGGTGGCGATGGGACCCTAACTTCAATTGCCCATTCTGTGGATTCCGACACTCCTGTGATGGGAGTAAATTCCCATCCAAGGTCGGAGGATGAAGAGGGGTCATATGGATTCTATATGGGTAGTGATCCGACAAATTTCCCAGCTGATATTCGCTCTGCAATTGAAGGGGCTGCAATCGTTAATCGGCTACCAAGGTTGCAGGCTGAGATTGAAACTACAAGCGGAAATAAAATCCGTTGTGACCCTGCATTGAACGATTTGTTGGTCGCAAATACACACCAATATCAACCTTCGAAATACAGAATCCAACGAGGACAAAATGTCGATTGTAAACAATATTCATCCGGTTGCCTCTTCTCAACTTTCCTAGGCCAAGGTGCCTGGTATCGCCATGTTGTCGATATCGAAGGGACCACCTTCCCTCTATCGGAAGTTGACAGTCACTACCTTTTCGTGGCTAGAGATTTACCTCGAAGAGAAAGAAAGGAGGATGGTTCATACTGGGAATGGACACAACAGCCTACAGTTATGACAAGCGATATGCATCGTGGATATGTTGTCAGTGATGGCTGGGATGAAACCCATTTTACTCGTGGCTCCACAATCACCATCGATATTCAAGGCCCTGAATTACAACTACTCACA